>NZ_PYWN01000258.1 GCF_003049505.1 Metasolibacillus meyeri | reverse complement strand
TTATTAAATTAGTACAATATATGCAGTGATCACTATAAAATACAGTTATTGTTTTATTCATCAATTTTACAGCTCCCTTTTTAAAAATTTTAAATATTCAGCTCTAAAGTAAAAGTAAATTTAGAGATTTAATTCATCGCAAACTAGCTTAGTGATATAATTAGTATTTTCTAAATTATTGCAAAATTTTTGAGTTCCAAGAGTAAATAATTTTTTTGATAAGTAAGATCCCAATATTTCACTAGCCCAAATAATAATAGGAAAGATAAGGGTTTCAACATTTAACACTTTTATTTCATCAGCATTCTCTGCGGCTACTTTATTTTTAAGCGCATTTATAATTTCAAGTGATAAACTATTTTCTTTTGAGTATTCTTGGTTAAATAGAATTTCCCCACCGTTTATATACTGT
>NZ_PYWN01000257.1 GCF_003049505.1 Metasolibacillus meyeri | reverse complement strand
AATGAAACGTTTTTTCATTCACGTCTTGCTTGTTCAGTTTTCAAGGTTCATTTTATTCTATCGATATCGACATAACCGACAGTTACTAAACTATAACATATCATTATTTTTTCGTCAACATCTTTTTTAATATTTTTTGGAGCGGGTGATGAGAATCGAACTCACGACATCAGCTTGGAAGGCTGAGGTTTTACCATTAAACTACACCCGCATATTTTTTGGCGCGCCCGACAGGAGTCGAACCCATAACCTTCTGATCCGTAGTCAGACGCT
>NZ_PYWN01000256.1 GCF_003049505.1 Metasolibacillus meyeri | reverse complement strand
CTTCCGTGTTCGGTATGGGAACGGGTGTGACCTCTTTGCCATCATCACTTCACTTGCACATGGATGTGCTGGCGTCTACGTTGCAACACGATGTTGCGCTCTTAGTAGACGTTCCTTTGTTTCGGCTTTCCATGTAGAAAAGCTCGATTGAAAGAAATTGTTCTTTCAAAACTGGATAAACGGTCATTGAAATCAGTTTTA
>NZ_PYWN01000255.1 GCF_003049505.1 Metasolibacillus meyeri | reverse complement strand
AAAAAGGAGAGGTATTATGTCAAATCAACAAGTAACAATTCAATTTCCAAATGGCGAACAGAAACGCTTTGCCAAAGGTGTTACACTAACCGACATTGCAAAGGCAATCAGCCCTAGCTTAGCGAAAAAATCAATAGTAGGCAGTGTGAATACGACGGCAACCGATTTGACACGACCAATTCTAGTGGATGCCGAAATTTCACTTTATGATGCGATGTCAGAGCAAGGTTTACAGGTTATTCGCCATTCCACAGCACATTTATTAGCGCAGGCAGTGAAGCGTTTGTATCCAGATGCAAAATTCGGCGTTGGCCCTGTTATTAAAAATGGCTTTTATTACGATATTGAAATGGCACATACGTTAGTGCCAGAGGATTTAACAATTATTGAAAGGGAAATGAAGAAAGTTGCGAATGAAAACTTGGCAATTGTTCGTAAGGAAGTATCACGAGAAGAGGCTCAGCAGCTATTTGCACATGATGCACTAAAGCTAGAATTACTGGAAGCAATCCCTGCTGGTGAACTCGTAACAGTTTATGAGCAAGGCGAATTTACTGATTTATGCAGAGGTCCACATGTGCCTTCTACAAAGAAAATTCAGCATTTTAAATTAATGAATATTTCTGGCGCATATTGGCGTGGCGATAGCAGCAACCAAATGCTACAACGCATTTATGGTGTTGCCTTTGCGACAAAGGAACAAATGCAGGACTATTTCATCTTTTTAGAGGAAGCGGAAAAACGCAACCATCGCAAGCTTGGCAAAGAGCTAGAGCTGTTTATGTTTTCGGAGGAAGCCCCTGGTATGCCGTTTTATTTAGCAAACGGGCAAATTATTCGTAATGAACTAGAAAGCTTTTTACGTCAGCTACAAGCAAAATATGATTATCAAGAAGTTCGCACACCATTAATGATGAATCAGCGTTTATGGGAGCAGTCGGGACATTGGCAACATTACAAAGAAAATATGTACTTCACACAGGTGGATGAGCAAAAGTTTGCCTTAAAGCCAATGAATTGCCCAGGGCATATGTTGATTTATAAAAACGACTTGCACTCTTATCGCGATTTGCCGATTCGCATGGCGGAATTCGGTCAAGTGCATCGCCATGAGTTTAGTGGCGCATTAAACGGATTGTTGCGTGTTCGCACATTTTGTCAGGATGATGCGCACATTTTTGCAACACCTGAGCAAATTGAGGATGAAATTGCACTCGCTTTAAAAATTATTGACCATGTGTATAAAGTCTTTGGCTTTGAATATGAAATTGAGCTATCGACACGTCCAGATGATTATATGGGTGAGCTTGCCTTGTGGGAACAGGCAGAAAAGGCACTTGAAAATGTGCTAAAACGTCTAGGCTTTTCATTTAAAGTCAATGAAGGTGATGGCGCATTTTATGGGCCGAAAATTGATATTCATATTCGTGATGCAATCAAGCGTAGTCACCAATGTGCAACAGTTCAGCTTGATTTCCAAATGCCCGAGAAATTTGATTTAACATATATTAATGCGGACAATGAGAAAGTGCGCCCTGTTATTATACACCGCGCTGTATTCGGTTCGATTGACCGTTTCCTAGGCATTTTAATTGAACATTTTAGTGGCGTATTTCCATTATGGCTTGCACCGAAGCAAGTTCAGCTTATCGGGGTATCGGAAGCGCATCAACCCTATATTAAGGAAGTACAAAAAGCGCTGCAAGAAGCAAATATCCGCGTTGCAATCGACAATCGCAATGAAAAGCTAGGTCGCAAAGTTCGTGATGCCCAGCTACAAAAAATTCCATACATTCTTGTATTGGGTGAGCAAGAGCAACACCAGCAAACTGTGAGTGTGCGAGCGCATAATAAATTACAAACGCTATCACTTCAACAGTTTATTGAGCAAGTTCAGCAGGAGATTGTGGAAAAGCAGTTGCCTTAATTACAGATGAACAGCGCTACTCAGTGTAACGCTGTTCGCACTCTGTTGAAAAACAACAGTGTCAAGAGAATTTCCATGAACACATTTTTGAATTTTTCAGTCTTTTTATTCTATAATGGTATGTACGATATGAAGCCTAATTTGTTGATACGAACGAAGCTTGATCCACTTTTTCCAGTTTTGAATGAGGGCAATCATCAAAACTTGGATGTATACTTTTAATTGACCGCGGCATCTGGCATAACGGAGAAAAAAGCTGAGGCAAAAGCATTTATAATTAGAAATTAATTAAAATATATATTCACCATAAAAAGGAATGTGTTTTTTTGTGAAGATTAAAAAAATTGTGTTTTTAGCGTTATCACTTCTCGTTTTCTCGGGTTTTTTATATGTGGAAATTAAAAAAATGAATTTAGAAAAAAAAGTGGAAGAGTATTTAATAAACGATAGCGGATATAAACTTCAAGAAATTGAGTCGATCGAAGGGAGGTTTTCTAAGTTACCAGTTTGGAGTGTAAGCGTTGTTTTTAAAGATGAAAATAATTTAATTTACCATTATAGAATAGAGTTTAATAAGGTTGAACAATTTTCAATATCTACAGCTAAAAATGTGAGTGAGTCGTTTCGAAAATCCTTTTTAAAAAAAGAAATTGAATTTAAACATTTTGAAGAAAATTAATAGAGTATAGTCTTTTAGTATTTATACTCTTTATTTTTT
>NZ_PYWN01000254.1 GCF_003049505.1 Metasolibacillus meyeri | reverse complement strand
AGATGTGTATAAGAGACAGCTATTATAATTTAGCTTTCTCCTTCTGGTGATTCTCATGTTATTTTAAGCGAAGTTTTTATTCTGTTAACTATAATTTAAAGCCCATAGCAAAAGCTGCTTGAAAAGTGGCGTGTAGGCTACTTTTCAAACAGCTTTTTCCTTTAATCTTCTAGCTCTGTTAAAATAATTGGTTTATCCTTTGTTACAATAACCGAATGCTCAATTTGTGCAACAAGTGATTGATCTGGTGTAATAAATGTCCAGCCATCCCCTGATTCAACGATATGCTCTGCCTTCGCTGAAATAAACGGCTCAACCGCTAACACCATACCTTCTTTCATAATCGTTGAATCCCATGCATCATAGTAATTTAAAATATGATCAGGTGCCTCATGTAATGAGCGCCCTAAACCATGTCCTGTTAAATTCATAATAACTGTCAAGCCATTTGCGTTCGCTTCACGCTCTACAGCCTTGCCAATTTGGTTCAATTTTGAACCAGCTTTCACTTTCATCATCGCGCGATCAAAAGCGGATTTTGCCACGGCACATAGCTTTTCTTTATCATCATAACCCTCACCAACGACAAAAGAAATACCTGTATCGGCAAAATAACCATCATATGAGCCCGACACATCAATGTTAACTAAGTCTCCCTCTTGGATTACTTTATTACCTGGAATGCCATGCGCAACCTCATGATTAACACTAATGCACGTATAGCCTGGGAAATCATATTCGCCCTTTGGCCCAGATAAAGCGCCTGCTTCCTCGAACATGCGACCAGCTATTTCATCTAACTCCTTCGTTGTAACACCCGGCTTTGTAGCTGCTTTCATCGCCTCACGAATTTCCGCCACAATGCGCCCAATTTTTTTAAATGCATCTAATTCTTCTTGAGTCGTTACGATCATTTTAAACGCCCTTCCTTTAAAGAAAATCTTTAATCACTATACCACAAATGAACAAATAAATTGTATAATGGACTTCCAATAAAAAAATTATAAATTTTCTGAAATTTAAATAATTAATGCTTTGACATAACTACAAAAGAGGTGATGAAATGACTGATTTAGCTGTTTATTTATTATTATTTATCA
>NZ_PYWN01000253.1 GCF_003049505.1 Metasolibacillus meyeri | reverse complement strand
AACTGGTGGTTTTCTCTGCGCGTGAAACGCTGGGGTACTGGCCCACGTCTAAAGACGCTTTGAGAGGTCTGCCAACCGCACTACGTTTCCGACTACCGCTCAAGCGGTTTATTTATTTTTTCTTCGATCTATTTCTTCTCCTGTGAATGGGTCAATGAATTCTTTCATCGTCATTTGATCTTCCACAAGGTCTTCTTGCAACTGGTTTTTGATGTACTCTTGAATGGCTTTTCTATTTCGCCCTACTGTATCCACATAGTAGCCTCGACACCAAAATTTCCGGTTCCCATATTTATATTTCAAATGGGCATGTCGATCAAAAATCATAAGGCTACTTTTTCCTTTTAGATACCCAACAAACGCAGATACACTTAGCTTTGGCGGTATACTCACTAACATATGTATATGATCCGGGCATGCTGTTGCTTCGATAATCTCTACACCTTTTCTCTCACACAATTGACGTAAGATTTTCCCAATATCTGCTTTGATTTTCCCATAAATCATTCGTCTTCTATATTTTGGGGCAAACACGATGTGATACTTACAATTCCACGTTGTATGTGCTAAACTTTTATTATCCATTATTGGAGCTCCTTTCGTACGTAATCGGTTGACCAGACCTGACTTTATTTTACGACTGGAGTATTTTTTTTGTCCATAGCTAAAAGCTTTTTAGAACCCCCC
>NZ_PYWN01000026.1 GCF_003049505.1 Metasolibacillus meyeri | reverse complement strand
TTCACATCCTGTGAAAACGCTTGTGTGACCAACATCATGTTGGCCTCAATCGGGCTTTTACGGACAGTTATCGCCCACCTACCCTTTTTATTTTTCTCAAGTCTTGAGGTGGATATCTTGTATCTGACGCTACGCTTTCGATACATAAAACATTACTGTCCGTTAATGCGGGATAAAAGATGTATTTTAAATACTACATTTGTGTCCATTTTGTTAAAGATGTATTTTTAATATTGCTTTAAAATCACTTTGAGCTTATAGTTGGCTTATCAAAAGAAAAGGACGTGACTTATATGTTACAACAACAAACAATTGATACAATTAAAGCAACGGTTCCTGCACTTCAGGAGTACGGTGTGACAATTACAAAAACGTTCTATAAAAATATGTTCCGTGACAATCCACAATTATTAAATATTTTTAACCATTCAAATCAAGAGCAAGGCCGTCAACAAACAGCTTTAGCAAATACAGTTTTAGCAGCAGCAATGTATATCGATAACTTACAAGCCATCGTACCAACAGTCATGCAAATTGCACATAAGCACCGCAGCTTAGGTGTTTTACCAGAACATTACCCAATCGTAGGTGAAAATTTACTAAAAGCGATTAAAGAAGTATTAGGTGATGCAGCAACAGATGAAATTATTGATGCATGGGCACAAGCTTACGGTGTCATCGCAGATATTTTCATTCAAGTAGAAGAGGATTTATTTAAAGAAGCAGAACAAGATGGTGGTTGGCGTTTATTCAAACCATTCAACATTGTGCGCACAGAAAAAGAAAGCGATTTAGTTACTTCTTTCTATTTAGCACCAGTTGATGGCCAGCCTTTGCCAGCATATAAAGCAGGTCAATATATTACAGTACGCATGTCGATTCCAGGTGAAAAATATTTAATGAATCGCCAATATACTGTGTCTGAAGCGAACAATCAAAACGAATACCGCATTTCTGTAAAACATGAAAATGATCCAAAAGGTATCGTGTCCAACTATTTACACACTGGCTATGAGCAAGGCACAGAAATCGATGTCAGTGCACCAGCTGGTGTGTTCACACTAGATAATAGTGATGCACCTGTATTATTCGTAAGTGGCGGTATCGGTGTAACGCCATTAAACAGCATGCTACAAACAATCGAAGAACGTGAAGTAACATTCCTACAATGTGCACGCAACAAAGAGGTAGCAGCATTTACAGAAACAATTTCTGCAAAGGTAGATGAAATTGGTGGTACGTACAAAGCAATGTTCTCTGATGAAGAAGGTTTTGTGACGAAAGACCAACTTGAAAACTTATTAAAAGATGATAGCAAAGTATACTTATGTGGACCAGCACCATTTATGCAACACGTTATCAGCCTTTTACGTGACTTAAAAGTACCAGAAGAAAACGTCAACTACGAATTCTTCGGTCCTGCAATGGCGGTTTAATCCACCGAAAAAAGCACAGAATGCGCTCTGTGCTTTTTCTTATTGATAGGTAATCATATCTTTTAAAAAGATATTTTCACTATACGTTTCATCATTTTGCTTCCATTGCACATGAATATGTGCGTCTCCAAACAGCTCTTGTAAATCGCTTTCACTTAATCCTTTTGCGTAAACAATAATCTCTGTATGATATTCAACCGTATCCTCTGTCAAATTATCACGAACACTACCTGTCCAATAGTGCTCTTTCAATACGCCTTTCCAATCTTGAAACATCGTAATTTCTCGCTCAATATTTTTGCTATTTTTCATTGTAAAGTTGAATGCGAGCTTTTTGAAATCATCCTTTGTCGCATCGCCTACTTCCCCGACTGTATTAAATTGCTCCTCCGTCAAATCGGTAATGATAATTTCAGCAGCTAACTCCGGTTCTTTATTTGTACATGCAACGAGGAGTAAACAAACGCTGAATAACAATAAAGTTTTCTTCATCGTGAGCCCCCTTTTATGCCTGTCTATAAATCTCCACTCCATTTTGCATTTCACTACGTGCATAGCCTTCTTCAACTAAATAATCAAGCTGCCCCAATGTTTCCGATAAAGTTAGCCCAGGTTGCTTGGCATATGTTTTGCCAAATAAGGCTTTCGTTAAATCGTATACATTATGATGTTCCGCCATTAGCTGTAAAACATACATCGCGCGCTCATGCTGTCTTGCCAGACGCGCTGTAACAAGGGAATTGATTTCTGTGACCGCTTCACCATGCCCCGTGTACAATGTTGCGATATTCATTTGCTGCAATTTTTTCAACGAGGCATTATATTGAAGAAGTGATTTAGGTCTATCTCCTTGTAAATCCACTGGTGGCTCAACTAGTGGGTTGCTCGCTACCTTTTCTAGCAATAAATCGCCACCAATCGCCTGCCCTGTGTGTTCCTCTACAAACATAAAGTGACTCTGCGCATGCCCTAATGTTTCATGTGCGATTAAATTTGGATGCCCTGGTACTTCATCCCCGTCATTAATAAATTGTGTTAAGGGGCGTGTGCCAAATAACTCAAGCTCCCCTCTTGCATCAAGAATGCGCGCAATATCTTCCTGTGGCACATTTTCCTGCTCTAGTTCTCGGCGATAAAAACTCTCACGATATTGTAAAAAATCTGCTGTTTGACGCATCCAATAATCCACATAGCGATGCCCTAGCACGTCTGCCTTTGGAAACGCATCTACCCACCCTGCGTGATCTGGATGATGATGTGTTAATACCACTTGTTCAATATCTTGCATGTCGTACCCCGCCTCACGTATGCCATGCTGCAATGCCACATACGCCTCTTCCGTTTTCGGACCTGCATCAAATAATGTTAAAGCATCCCCCTTTACTAAAAAGGCATTGACATCACCAATTGCATACGGTGTTGGTAGTACAATTTTATGTATGTTCATTGATAATTCCCCCAAAATGAATGACTATTCATCATATTTTACAACTTTTCTCACAATTCGTCACGTTAAAAGGTTGACATTCCTAACTCCGCCCCATATAATTTGAGTATTCTAAATATTAAGGCGTTAACAAAGCCAAGTAAATAAATAAACGGTGTCTAGAGAGTGTTGCATTTGGTGCAAGCAACATCCCCACTTTATTTATTGAACCTACTTTCGAGCCCGTTATGTAAAGCATAACCGTTGTCCTTTGCGTTAAAAGGCGAAGTGGCACATTTTTTGAATGTGAACTAAGGTGGTACCGCGGAAACTATAGCGTTTTCGTCCTTATATTTTAAGGACGGGAGCGCTTTTTTATTTTGATTCAGCAAATAAGGAGGAGTTTATAATGGAAAAAATCGCATTTATCGGTGCAGGGGCTATGGCGGAAGCTATTATTAAAGGGTGGATTGATAAAGGTTGTGTGGCACAGGAACAAATTTATATTACAAATAAATGTGAGCAAGAGCGTTTAGAGGAGCTTAAGGAAAAATACGGTGTGCACATTTTACCAAATAAAGAAATGCTGAGTGAAGTAGATTGTATTATCCTTGCGACAAAGCCAAAGGATGCAAAAGAAGCGATGGCATCTATTGCCCCATTTTTAAGCTCGCATACAGCCGTCTTTTCAGTATTGGCAGGCATTCCAATTGCGACGATTCGCGAATCTTTAGGGAATCGCCCTATTGCACGCATCATGCCGAATACATCCGCAACAATCGGGATGTCCGCAAGCGGCGTAACATTTAATGCACTTGTTGAGGAAGAGTTACGTGCAAATTGCTTGAAAATGCTTGAGGCGATTGGCACAGTGGTTGAGGTAGAGGAAGAGCAGCTCCATGCAGTTACAGCTTTTTCTGGTAGCGGTCCTGCCTATATTTATTATTTGCTTGAGGCATTTGAGCAAGTGGCTGAGGAAGTTGGCTTACAGCAGGATGTTGTTCGTTCCTTAATGGTACAAACACTTGCAGGAGCAGCCGCAATGATGCAAACTGGTAATGAGGAGCCAGCAGTGCTTCGACATAAAGTAACAAGCCCTGGTGGCACAACAGAAGCGGGCATACGTGCACTTGAACAACATGAGCTAGCAGCAACGATTGCCGCTTGTGTGAAAAGTGCCACGGCACGTTCGAGAGAGTTAGCTAAGGGCATTTAGGAGGTCTTTCTTATGGTCAAACTTTTTGAAAGCTATACAATCAGAGATATCACATTAAAAAACCGTATCGTAATGGCACCAATGTGTACGTATGAAGCAAATGTGGATGGCGAAGTACAGCCATTTCATTTAACACATTACAGCTCACGTGCGGTTGGTGGCGTCGGCTTAATTATTACAGAGGCAACGGCCGTTTTACCTGAAGGACGGATTTCTACGAATGACCTTGGTATTTGGAATCATCATCATATCGAAGGGCAAAGCGCAATTGTTGCACAGGCACATGCATATGGCGCAAAAATTGCCATTCAATTAGCGCATGCTGGTCGCAAATCCACAGTCGGTGGACGCATAGTAGCACCTTCCGCACTTGCCTTTGACGAAAACTATCACACACCTGAAGAAATGACGACTGCAGATATCGAAGCGGTCATACAAGCTTTTGCTGATGCAGCAGCTCGCGCACAGCAAGCCGGTTTTGATGTGTTAGAAATCCATGCGGCACATGGCTATTTAGTGAATACATTTTTATCACCATTAACAAATAAAAGGACAGATAGCTACGGTGGGAGCACAGAAAATCGCTATCGTCTGCTGCGCAATATTATTGATGCAATTCGCGTAAATTGGGATGGTCCATTATTTGTACGTGTGTCCGCACATGACTATACAGAAGACGGCTTAGTACCTGAAGATTTTATTCAATTCGCTCGTTGGATGTCATCACAAGGGGTCGATGTAGTCGATGTATCATCTGGTGCTGTTGTTCCAGCAATCATTAATGCCTACCCTCTTTATCAAGTGCCTTTTGCAAAAACAATTAAAGAAGGAGCAAATGTTGCGGTGGGAGCAGTTGGCTTAATTACAACTGGACACGAAGCGGAGCAAGTATTGCAGGATGGTGGCGCCGATCTAATTATTATTGGACGTGAGTTGCTACGCGATCCCTATTTCCCGTATCGTGCGGCAAAACAGCTTGATGTGCCATTCGAGCCAACTGTTGCGGTTTATAAACGTGGATGGTAAGAAATAGCTGGATGCTGGCAGTGTTGTTGATTCTGACAGGCTGCACTGCCACAACAGAGGTTGAAGAAGCGCTTGTCTCTGAAGAAACAATTGTGGATGAACCGTCACTCGATGAGCTGTTACAAGATAAGCGCTATGTTCGTCAAGTGTACGGTGAGCTTTTCACAGCCAATTCTACCGATGAACTTGAGAACATTTTAGCCAAACAGCTGACACAGTTTGACCAACAAATCGGGCTTGTTTATAAAGGGCAAAACCTTTCACCTAAGGATGTAGAAGCGCTTCTACAAAAGTTAAGAATTAATCATGACATGATTGGTGGCACACTATTTTATTATGAATTTGCAGTTGTTCCTATTGAGCAAGGCGTATTCCTCGATTTATTTTCACGCTTCACGACAAATAAAATCGAAATGGCGAGCATCTTGCCAAAGCGCGATGCCCTTCTCACTTCTTTACAGCTTGAGGGCAAATCAGAGCGGGAAAAGCTGGAAATCATCCATCGCGCTATTATCGAAGGGATGGATTATAATTTCGAGTATGACAATCTTGTAACTGACCACTCGCCAGCAGGATTTTTCCTCTATGGTAGCGGTGTTTGTCAAGCCTATGCGTCCGCCATGCATATGTTATTAGTGGAAGTAGGATTTGAGGCAAAGCTGGTATACGGTGAACTAAAGTCGGCTATTGTCAATGACACGAAACATATTTGGAACTTAGTTAAAGTTGATGGTAAATGGCGTCATGTCGATGCTACCTCCAATGACCGTGGCGCAGGTTTTGATAATCAGGTAAGTAAGGTTTATTTTATGCTGACGGATGAGCAGCTTGAAGCTACGCATATTTGGAATCAGAAAGATTATCCGAAGGCTGATTAATGAAAATAGCCCTGAACTATGATTGTTCAGGGCCATTTTTTATCATCACCATAAATTCAGCAATGTCACTTTTAAATTCAGTTTCAAACACAAAGCCAAGCTTTTCATATAAATGAATGGCCCTTTGATTGAATTTTGCGACGGTTAATCGAATTGGTGTGCCTTCATAATTTTTTTCAATAAATTGCACAATCAATGAGCAAAAGTTCAAGCCATTGCCTTGGCCTGTAAGATGTGGATGCATGCCGAGCCCCATATCGACACAGTTTGCTGTATATGCACCGACATGGTTTCCAGCAGGTACTTGTGCGCCTTGACCAAGGCAAAAAAAGCCGATTACTTGTTGCTTTTCATCAACAATGGCATTGTAGGAGCCATCTAGTAATTCTTGTAGGTCTTCTTCTGTTTGTTCATTGTTGTAAAAGTCGTAAGGCGCTTCATATCGCCAATTTAAAATATCACTTGCTCTTTCCTTGTTCATTTTGTCAATAAACAACTGCATTTTTATAAAACCCCCGCTCGAATGCGCTTAACAATTGAATATGTCGTGTAGCCTGCCATCGGTGCAAGCACACAGGCAATAATGCCCCATGTCATCAACGCTCCTGCCTCACGCAATGCCGTATAATTTGTTGCGATAAAAACGATGATACCAAATAATAATATGTAGCTTAAAACATTTGGAAAAATAACAAGTAAACGTAGTAATGCTGGATTCATTTTTGGTTGGTTCATTTGTTCAACTCCTATTCCTTCTTATTATACCAATCTTTGCTTATTGTTAAAAGCTTAGCTCAATTATTGTATAGCTACTTTCGCTAAAAGCTAAAAACAGCCCCTCGTGAATTCCACGCAAATGTTGAGGGTATTTTCCTATAGTAGAAATTGCGGTTTTCTCCATATCCCATAAATAAATTGTATGCTCTGCACCATACGGAGAAAAGAAATAAACTTTGTTGCTACAGCTTACTAATGCACTGGAACCTGCTACTTCTGTTGGCGCTACTTTACTTTTCATTTCAAATGTATCGAGGTTAAGTTCTGAAAGTTCAAATTCACTATATGTGTAAAATAAAACTTTGTTGCTTCCATGCTTACACATACAATAACAGTCATCAATATGTACACTACTTTCAGAAGAATTCACACCAAAAAGTTGCTTGCCCTCAAAATCAAAAACAGCAAGGCCATCTTGATTTGGTCCATCATTCCCATATACACCTTCATCAAAATAGCCAACGATTATTTTATTTTGATGAATCAACACATCACTGACACCATCGCCAACGAAAAATGATTTTTTGACTTCTCCATCTATTGTAAAAATATACGCATTATTTTCTTGATTCGTTCGGCATTCAACAATTAAAAAATGGCCGTCCCCAAAATTTCGGATGAAAGGACTTTCAAATCTCTTTTCAATAAAGACTTGGTGATTATTCATCACAATTCTTTTCTTATTCGTAATCGCAATAAAAGCGCCTAATCCTCCCGCATCAAGATTTAAAATTTGCTCATTTTGGATATCGATATTAAAATTGTGCTCGTTCATCTGCTCTCCTCATTTCTCACTCATTCCAAATGCTTAAACTCCTTATTTCTCAATTCAAATTGTGCATAATCATTTGCGATATACGTAGATGGAAATACAGCGCGTGCTTGCTGTAACAACTTGGCTATATCATTTGGCAAAAATCGCGCGCTTATATGATTCAATATTAAATTTTTAGCATGTGCCTCTTTTGCAACCGTCGCTGCCTCTACATTTGTCGCATGCCCATAGCTCGCAGCCAAGTGCGCTGTCTCGGCATCAAATGTGGCTTCATGCACAACAATATCTGCCTTTTCTGCTAGGCGAATGGCATTATCACATAGCTTTGTATCACCTAAAATCGTCACAACAAAGCCTTCCTTTACAGGGGCTGTCACATTCGCACTATAAATTGTTTCTCCTGTCTCAAGCACGACATCATGACCCTGCTTTAATTTCCCAAGCAATGGACCTTTAGGCACACCAAGTGCAAGTGCTTTTTCCACTAACAATTCGCCAAGCAATGGCTTTTGCTCGATACGATAGCCGTAGCATGTGATGACATGCGCCAATGGCATTGCTCTCACAACCAATTGCTCGTCCTCAAAAACAATGCCTTCTGTTACTTCTACATAGTCAATTGGATACGTTAAGTGCGTCCCTGTCAGGGCAAGTGTGGCCTCAATCCAACTTTTTAAGCCTGCTGGACCATAAATGGTTAATGTATCCTCTCCCCCTAAAAAAGAGCGAGAGCTAAGAAGCCCTGGTAAGCCAAAGACATGGTCACCATGCAAATGTGTAATAAATATTTTCTCGATTTTACGCGGTTTAATCGACGTGTGAAGGATTTGATGTTGCGTTGCCTCACCGCAATCGAATAGCCATATTGTGCCGCGTTCCTCTAGCAATTTCAAAGCAATTGCGCTCGTGTTGCGCTCCTTTGAAGGCATACCCGCGCCTGTTCCTAAAAAATGCAGTTCCATATAGCGCTCCCCCTATTCTTTCAAATCATCTAAAAAGTCTTTGCTAAAGCTTGTATTCGCTTGATATTTCCCTTGTGTGGGTGCTGCGATGCCACGCTTGATAACCTCTTTGCCAAACTTTCGCTCAAGTTGCTGCATCAGTTCAACAATCGGCTCATCCTTAATTTGTTCCTCATAATCAAATAAACCAAGTTGCTGTGTAATATGTTGTTGGTCTGTCACATTGGATACAGTGACACCAAGCAAGCGAACAGGAGCATCATCCCAATGCTTTGTAAATAAAGACCACGCGATTTCGAAAATTTCGGCTTCACCTACAATCGCGTTTTTTAAGGATTTACTCCTTGTTTGATTATGCCAATCCGCATCACGAATATAAACAGTCACGGTTGTTCCCGCAAGCCGCTTCGCTTTTAAACGCTCTGCTACTTTTGCACTTAATTTTTGGATGATGAGCTGTAACGCTTCATAATCTGTTTCATCGCGTGGCAAAGTGGTAGAATTGCCAACACTTTTTGTATCATAAATTGAATTTGGGTCAACTTCGCGTCGATCCTCTCCATTTGCCTTTTCCTTTAAACGTTCACCATTAATCCCCAGTAATTGGCGAACTTTATGTGACTCTACTTTTGCAAGCTGCTCAATCGTTGTCACACCAATCGTCGCAAGCTTATTTGCTGTTTTTTTCCCGACGCCATGCATTGCAATAACAGGCAATGGCCACAGCTTTTCTGGCACATCACGCTTGCGTAAAACCGTGATACCCATTGGTTTTTTCATGTCAGAAGCTGTTTTGGCTAAAAATTTATTGGGCGCAACACCGAGTGAGCAAGGTAGCTGTAGCTCTGTATATATGCGCTGCTGAATTTCTTCAACAATTTCCATCGCATGACGCTTCGTAGATAATTCACTAATATCCATATAGCTTTCGTCAATAGAAACTGGCTCGACAAGCTCCGTATATTCGCGTAAAAGTTTAAAAAACTGCTTGGAGGCGTGGCGATAGCGCTCAAAATCTGGTGGCAAAATAAGCAGCTCTGGACATAGCTTTTTTGCCTCATACACCGTCATCGTCGTTTTCACTCCAAAGGCGCGTGCCTCATAAGAACATGTAATAATAATACCGCGCCGCTCTTTCGGATTCCCAGCAATCGCAATGGGCTTACCCTTTAAGCTTACGTCAAAAACTTGCTCAACAGAAGCGTAAAAACAATTCATATCAATATGGACAATAACACGACTCGCCATGTGCCACACCTCCCTTTTCTCTATTATACGCAAAAATAAAAAATACGAACAGTTATTCTTAAAAAGAGGTCTATTTGAAATTTATTTTTATAACATAAAACGCAAAGAGCAATCAGAAAAGCGTACTTTTCTGATTGCTTGATTAATCACTACTAGAAGATGTACTCACTGCAACCACCGTAGTCGTTGCCATAATGGCATATTGCATTTGAAGCAACAACTCCATCGAAACGACCGATAATAATTCGTTTGCGTCAAGCGAACGTTTTGGTAAATATTGCTGAACGGCAATGCTGAACGCTTGATTTTTATACCATTTTAAATATTTTTGACTTTCAAACAGCTCATATAGCTCAATCACCTGCTGCAATTGCTCATCGTTAATTTTCGCTAATACTAAAAAACCAAGCTGCACATAAAACGCTGAACGCACTTTAATTTTGGCTTGCTCTAACTGCTGTTTAATCGCGACAATATAAGGTACGATTTGTTCATTATAGTCAATGCTTACCGTTGTTAAAATTTGCGACAATGCTTGTAGCTCATTTCCTTGTGTAAATTTTTCTGCCTTTAACTCATCATAATAACGACGCATTGTTTGAACACGCAACTCAATATCCACATCATCTAATGCAAATAATACTGCAATTGGCACATCATCATAGGAAGTTAAAAATTTATGCTTTTTCCGCATTTCCTGATAAATTAGCTGTGCTCGTTGTGCCTGCTGCTCTTTATTTTCACCCGTTAAAAATAGCGCGGCAATCGTTGTGTACGATATATTCGCGAATTTTACTTTACGCAAAATCTCAGCGTTACTTAATAATTCATGAATCGCTTCTTTTTTATCGCTCTCACCCGCAAGTTGCATCGCATAAACATACTGTATTAAAACATTTGTGCGCAATGTGGAAAAGAAGCCCGTTTCTTGTTTGATTACCGCAATCGCTTCTTGCAATTCATCGATGTTAACCTCTTGCTGCCTCGCTGTATAGTACGATGCCATTAATAAAATGATTGGCTTTCCAACAGCCCATCCTGCAAGCTTTTCAATTTTTTTATAGTTTTGTTCAAATTGTTGAAGTATTTGTTCCATTACAAGCACCTTCCTTTAATTATCTATACGAAAAAAGGTGCTAAAAGGATTCATGTTTTCTGTTCATTTACCGTGCCAAAACGATGTTCTGGTGGGGCGTAAATAGAAAATAACTTCAATGGTCGATGCGCAATATTGACGATATTATGCCATTTTCCTGCTGGTACAAAAATAGCATCACCCGGATTTACAACACGCTCAATCTCTGCACGATCTCTCCGATCCCCTATGCGCACAAAGCCTTGCCCCTCTTCAATATAGAAAAATTGATCTGTTGTTGGATGACGCTCCATGCCGATATCCCCACCAACTGGAATACTCATAACAGTTGTTTGTAAGCGGCTTCCCGTCCAAATCGTTCTACGAAATGCTCGATTGCGCATTGTCACCTGACGTAAATTGGTGACATATGGATGCCTTCCATGATCCCTTAATGACGTACTGTCATCCTGTGGCGGCCAAGGCCACGGAAAATTCGGCAGCATAGGATGTTGCGGTAACATTGGGTGAAACGGTTGTTGCTGCATTGGCGTTTGTGCATAATAATAGCCGTTATAATACATTTTTTTACCCCCTCTAAATAATCTCGGCTAACTCTTTTTTCGAACTTGCTTCTTAAGTAGAAGTTAACCTAAAACCTGTCACATTAACTGATCTGCTTCGTACAGACATTTTCTTCAAAGCCTATAACATCCACCACAGACTTTAGTTGATTCAGCGCTTGTTTAGATACCAATTATAGTGAAGGTATCTGACGCTTCGCTTTCGATATCAAGAGCATTTACTCATGCTAGAAAAGATTTACTACTGCTACTGCGTTCTGGTAACAAAAACATTGTTGCTGATGCTTCGCTTTCGCACAGAAAACATTGCTGCTGACGCTTCGCTTTCGCACAGAAAACATTGCTGCTGACGCTTCGCTTTCGCACAAAAAACATTGCTGAATCAAGATAAGCTCGCCATATGCTATGCAAAAATGTGTGCAAATGTCCCAATTGAAGATTTGCAATAAAGCCCTACCGTTTGTAAAAAAGATGTACCATTTAAAATAAAGTTATTTTGTTTAGAAAAAATATGCTAAGATTGCATCATAATACATTTCATATTTTACCTAAAATAGACTATATCGAGAGTATTGTAAAAAGAATGAGTAACACAGGTAATTCATATTATTTATACTTTACTACGGGGGTACTGATGAAAACTCACTATTATTTAGGCTGGTTTAATAATTTTTTCCCAGAAAATCTGGGCAGAGTGCTACAGGAGGATATAACTGATAAAAAATCCCTTGTGATGGTTAGCTCAAATCCATTTTTTTATGAAGATGATGGTGCAACTGAGCGTTCGTGGCTTGACCAAGCTGGCATTATATTTGATGAATATCATTTAATTAATTATGGCATACAGAAGGAAGATGCCCAAACCTTAATTCAAAATGCCTCAGTCATTTTCTTGTTAGGTGGAAATACGCCTAAACAAAATGCGTTTTTAATGGAATATGAATTGTCGGATTTGATAAAAAAAAGCAAAGCCGTTGTGATGGGGGCAAGCGCTGGTGCAATCAACATGTCAGCTAAATGGGTATGCTCGAAAAACCTTGGCTATCAAGTTGAAATAAGCTCTGTTTACGAAGGAATCGGCCTTGACAATTTTTCCGTCCTGTCTCATTTTGATCTTGAAAATAATATGGCATTGGTTCAAGACGAACTGTCTCCCTTATCGGAAGAAATGAATATTTATGCGTCGAACAAAGATTGTGCTGTACGTGTAAAGGGAGACAAAATCGACATTTTAGGCAATGTATATTTAATTTCCCACGCAAAGATTCAGAAATTGGATGAGACGCTCTAGTTGGGATGAATGGCTATGGTTAATTTCTTTCTGCAAAGCATCTATTTTAATTCAACAATTGTGGAGCAACAAAAAATAAAGTGAACCTTCAATCAGTGGGGGTTTTCCTCATCCTCCACTGATTGGTAGTTTCACCAATCGGGTTTTTACAGGCTGTTAATACGGGATAAGCAAATTTTTTTATAAAAGAATGAGTCAACTGAAAATATTTAGAGCGTGTTTTGATTAACCTTTTTCCAAAACGCGCTCTTTTCGTTGATTGCTTATCGAGGTTATCCGTCTCCATTGATTAAAGCAAACCAGCTATCAAAAAAGGCATGCGTAAAAAACTTTGAAATAATGAAAAATCTAGTCAGCTTATTAAATGATAGAAAATACACGGGCTTGTAAGAATAGATGGATTCGGTCAATCAAACTAAAAACAGGAGCATATTTGGAAAGATAATGCCCTTTCCAAAATAGCTCCTTTTCATCATTTATTTAATTTTCATCATTTTTACGACACCAACAATTATAATAAGAAAAAGCAAGGCGAGTAGCACAATTAAAGTGGCTGAACCCAGTAGTAACTTCTCTTCTTGCGCAATTGTGACAATTTCATATGCAATATAAGCAAATATAATACTACATATATTTTTCGTGTAGTTTATTATTTTTTTGCTCGCTTTATAAAACTGCTCTACATTCGATTCATTTATACGTTCAGGATAATTATGCAAATGCGGCTTTTTTTCTACGATTTGCAATATAATAAACAAAGCAATCCCTATAGCTGGTAAAATAAGCATTTCATATTTAGAGCCCCAACGATCAATTTCACCAGCTCCGTTAAAATGCATTGGCACTTGTGCAGGTAAGCTCGCCCAATTCATCGCAATGAATAAAATTGAAAATAATATAGCCGCGATTCCTATAATATCTGCAATTTTCTCCGTCATTGATTTAGGGAAATTTATTTTTGGCCGATACGGTTTTGTTAACATGTTTCCCACCACTTTCTCTATTGTTTTCATACCTTTTATACAGCCTAAAACATAAAAAAGTTTCAATTATTTGCTTTAGGACAAGGCGAAATTTTAGTTAGCGACATCCTCTTATCGATTACTTGTGTTTTGATGATGTTATCTGCGGTTTCCTCAAGATATCTGCGGTTCTCATGATTTATCTGTGCTTTTCTCTAGATATCTGCGCTTCTCTTTAACCTATCTGCACCCGCTAAATTCCCCAACAACAAAAAGCTAATGCGAGACGCATCAGCTTTTGTTTATGAACTAATTTTCTTTGTCGTTTTCAAGCATTTTATGCATGTATGCGATGATTTCGCGAATACCTTCTAAGGAATCCACTAAAATTTTCGGGTCAACACATGTAATCATTCGATCCTCTAGGTTGGCGACAGCTGTGAAATATTTTGTTTTGGCATAATTCACTAAGCCAATTTGCTGTAATTCATTGTCGCTAAAATCTAAAATTTCCTTTGCATCTGTTACGACAAGCCCGTAATTGACAACATCTGTATTCAATACAATCATACGTACTAAATCACCTGTGCTCGGCTTATCATATAAAATTCGTTGAAAATCAATAACGGGTATTAATTCGCCTCGAATTCTTGTGAAGCCTAGTAAATAGTTTGGCAAATGTGGAATGGGTGTGATATGCTCCAACTTTTCAATTGATACAACTTGACCCACAGGTGCTGCATATTCTTCATTGCCACAGCCAAAAACGACTGATTTACGAAAATCCATTGTTTGCCCTCCCTTATTTCGCTGTTTGTTTCACGACTTCTACTAATAGATTTGCTAGCTTCTCTAATTCAGAAATGGGCATTCGCTCATTAATCGTATGAATTTCCTCATAGCCAACTGCAAAATTGACAGTTGGGATGCCGAATCCTGCAATCACGTTGGCATCGCTCCCGCCGCCAGATGCAAATAGTGTTGGCTCCTCACCAATCGCTCGCACTGCGGCTGTTGCTACTTGTACAACTTTATCGTCCTCCGTTACGCGGAAGCCTGGGTACATTAACAGCACCTCTACTTCTGCACGACCACCTAATTCCGCTGCAACACGCTCAAATGTTTCCTTCATATGTGCTGTTTGTGCATTTAATTTCTCTTCTACGATAGAGCGTGCCTCCGCCAAAATATATACTTCATCACAAACGATATTCGTTGCCTTCCCGCCTTCGAAACGCCCGATATTCGCTGTTGTTTCAAAGTCTAAGCGACCTAGCTTCATTTGTGCTACGGCTTTTGCTGCAATCGTAATCGCTGAAATTCCTTTTTCTGGTGCTACACCAGCATGCGCCGATTTACCGATAATTTTTGCATGTACCTTTGCTTGAAATGGTGCAGCTGTAACGATTTCACCAACTTTACCACTGCTGTCAACAGCAAAGCCATATTTAGCAATGATATGCTCAGGATTTAGCTCCTTTGCACCAACTAAGCCACTTTCCTCGCCTGCTGTAATAATAAACTGAATCGTACCATGCGCTATGTTTTCTTCCTTTAAGCGACGAATCATTTCAAATAATGCCGCAATACCCGCTTTATCATCCGCTCCTAAAATCGTCGTACCATCTGAATAAATATAGCCATCTGCGCGTACTTCAGGACGAATGCCAGCACCTGGTACGACCGTATCCATATGACATGTAAAATAAATTGGCTCTACGTCTACAGTGCCTTGCAATGTCGCAATAATATTACCTGCGCCATGACCGTTGCGTGTATGTGCATCATCTTGAAAAACATCAAAACCAAGCTCCTGTAACTTCTCTACTAAAATAGGTGCAATTTTTTCCTCATGTTTCGTTTCAGAATCAATTTGCACTAACTCTAAAAATTCATTTACTAAACGACTGTTCATAGTTGAAAACTCCTTGTTATGTAGGTTATTATTGAAAATTCACACTAATATTATTGTACGTTGCTCGTTTCAGAAAAACAATGATTCATCTTCCGTTGAAAAAATAATCTCGCGTTGTTGCGCAATATTCTTTTCTTTTTCAAGCAGGTATTCTAGCTTATTTTCAAGCATTAACTGCGTATTGGCAACATCGTCTTGCACACGTGATAATTGCTCAATGGCTGTGGCAATTTTCGAATGAATCGACCAAGCTGAAAAAATATCATCGAAGAAATAATCGGCAAATTTAACGAAGCCATCAACTTCAACTGTAAATGCTTTATGCTGCATATTTTGCACATCCAAGAGCTCATTATGAAAGCGTTGTAAGGCCATTTGTGCCTTATGAATATAAGCCTCTGAGTAATTTAACTTTTCATGCTTCATCGCTGTGGCAATTAAGCCACCCCCTAAAAATGTATCCCATGTTGAATAATTTTTAGCCTTTACTAATTTTTCAACCGCATCCATTAAAGCGCGCCTCGCCTCTTTACCAGCCTCCTGCGCCTCAACAATTTCCTTTTTCAATTGTTTGATATGTAACTCCTGCTCAAGCAAATCATTTAATTTTGCAGCCTGCTTAGGCGCATGCTGCATTAACCAAAGCTCTTTTTGCCTCATTACCTTTTCTACTTGTCGCAAAATCGCTTGTTCATCTGCCGCCTGTAATTTATCGGATAAAGCGTTTAAATCATGCTGTAAATCTTCATGCATTAACTGGCTTTCAATTAATTTTAATTCCTTCGTTGCCACAACGCCAAATTGCTCTTCCAATATTTCATCATATTTTCCCGTCCATTTTTGGAAGAGCTGAATAAAGGAAAATTGATCCAACTTATTTAATTGCTTTCTCGCATCGATTAATTGCGCCTCATAGCCTTCAATTTCACGTTGTGCTCGACGCATCTGCTGCTCGATTGCTTGCTTTTGCTTCACTAACTTTTCAATCGCCAATAAGCGCAGTTGATAGTCTGTATATTGTTGCTGTAATTGTTGCCACACCATTTCCATCCCTCCTTTTTTAATTTTATCATACTTATATTCGAAAGCATTTAATCGACTATTAAATTATTTAATTAGGCGAAATCTAATATGGTATATTTTGTAGATGGGCAAAAAACAGCTGCCTGAAAAGTTATTCTCCTTTTCAGACAGCTGCTGCACTACAACGGAATATTCCCGTGCTTTTTAAATGGACGATCTTCGTGCTTTGTTGATAGCATATCTAACGCTTGAATAAGCTTAATACGCGTTTCACGTGGGTCGATGACATCATCTACCATACCGCGAGATGCCGCTACATACGGATTGGCGAATTTCTCTTTATATTCTTCGATTTTCGCTGCGCGCGTCGCCTCTGGGTCGCTCGATTTCGCGATTTCGCCTGCATGGATAATATTTGCTGCACCTGCTGCACCCATTACAGCGATTTCAGCATTTGGCCATGAGAATACAAGGTCTGCCCCAATCGCTTTTGAGTTTAATGCAACGTAGGCACCGCCATATGCTTTACGTAAGATCACAGTAATTTTTGGCACTGTTGCTTCTGAGTATGCATATAAAATTTTCGCACCGTGGCGAATAATCCCACCATGCTCCTGCTTAACGCCTGGGAAGAAGCCTGATACGTCCTCAAATGTAATAACAGGTACGTTGTAAGCATCACAAGTACGAACGAAGCGTGCTAATTTATCGGATGAATCAATATCTAAACCGCCAGCTAAAAACTTTGGCTGGTTACATACTAAGCCAACTGATTCACCTGCAATGCGCGCAAAGCCGACAACGACATTTTTTGCGAATTCCTTTTGCACTTCCATAAATGAGCCCTCATCGACAACTAGCTCTACTACTTTACGTACATCATAGGATTTCGTTTGGTCGATTGGTACAACATCCACTAGCTCTGAACGGTACTCGTCCCCTGCTGTATATGCCACTTTCGGCGATTTTTCCTTGTTGTTTTGCGGTAAGTAGCTTAATAATTGTTGAATTTGCTTAATTGCTTCTTCCTCATTTGGTGCGCGGAAATGGGCGTTGCCGCTAATCGTATTATGCACCTTTGAGCCACCTAAGCCTTCAGATGAAATTTTTTCACCTGTTACTGTTTCAATCACTTTTGGTCCTGTAATAAACATTTGTGATGTTTTATCCACCATTAAAATAAAGTCTGTAATCGCTGGTGAATAAACCGCACCACCCGCACAAGGTCCCATAATAACAGAAATTTGCGGAATAACGCCTGAATAAATCGAGTTGCGGTAGAAAATATGACCATAGCCATCTAATGACAGAACGCCTTCTTGAATACGCGCACCACCAGAATCGTTAATGCCGATAAAAGGTGTGCCATTTTTCGCCGCTAAGTCCATGACAGCTGCGATTTTTTTGGCGTGCATTTCACCGAGTGCTCCACCGAACACCGTAAAATCTTGTGCGAATAAATAAACATTGCGCCCGTTAATTTTTCCGAAGCCTGTGACAACCCCATCACCAGGCCCTTCTAAGCTCGCCATACCAAAGTCGATTGTACGATGTGTAATAAATGGATTTATTTCAACGAATGTTCCTTCATCTACCAATAGCTCAATGCGCTCGCGAGCAGTTAATTTGCCTTTTTCGTGCTGCTTCTCAATACGTGCATCGCCTCCGCCTAATTCAATAGCGCTTTTGCGATCATATAGTTCATGGATTTTATCAAACATATCAATTGTTGTTGTCATCATACTTCCCCTTTTCCACTTTTATCACATAATTCATAAAGCACACCGAATGAATCTTTCGGGTGTAAAAAGGCAACTTCCGCGCCACCAGCACCTGGTCCAGGCTCCTCTGATAAAAGGCGAACACCCTTCTCTTTTAGCTCCGCCATACGCTCACGAATATCTGTTACACCAAATGCGATATGATGAATGCCTTCGCCGCGCTTTTCAATAAAGCTATGAATCGTGCTTTCTTCACTCATCGGTGCTAGAAGCTCGAGTTTGACATTACCTGCATCGATAAAAGCAACTTTCACTTTTTGAGAGGCAACCTCTTCTATTTTCAATAAAGTTAAGCCGAGTGTTTCTGTGTAATAAGAGATACGCTCCTCCATGTTTTTCACAGCAATTCCGATATGATCTACTTTTTTCATTGAAATATTCCACCCTCTTCATTAATTATACTTGAGAATTTTGAAAGATTTGATAAACTAAATACAGATATACTGAAGGAGCGAATCAGAATGAGCAATAAAAAATTCCAAAAAATCGTTGTTTACTCAATGGTGATTATTATGTTAGTTTCAACAATTGCTATGGGTGTAGCCGCTATTATGTAAATTGGGTGCTTTGATAGCATCCTCTTTTTATTTGTGCAAGCCTGCGAACGACTGTTTAATCGCTAAATAATTGTCCATTTCCTCAATACATTGATACAATGCTGCCATCGCTAAAAATGTTTGGTGATCTGTCGGTAAAGGCATCTCCGCAAATCTCGCTTTGACTACACCAAGCTTTTCAATGAAGTGGCTCGCTGTATTTCCCGAGTGAACATGCTCGCTTAAATCCTCCATAAAAACAGCCACTATTTCCGCTTGTTGTACTATAACAGGTAATGCAGTAATTTTCGGTAAAATTCGCTCGATAATTTCTAGCTGCTGCTCTCGCATATCAAAATATACATAGTATGAATTACTTTTGCGCGCTAAGTGGTTTTCAACATCTTGGAAAGCAAGCGCCTTCGCTTTATTTATGACCTCGGCTGCTTCAATAAGCTCATGACCATCCCATAATGTGTCCCCATTCCTTAAATATTGCGCAATTTCAGAAAATATCTTTTGGTAATATGCCTCAATTTGTAGACGGTACGCATCTAGCTTCGGCTGAATATCTGGCATATACATATTCACTGCTAGCCCTACACCGTAACCAATCAGCATTAAATAAATTTCATTTTGTAACAGCTCCCATGAAAAATGCCCTGCTGAATAAATATGCAAAACAATGACAGCACTCGATACGAAGCCTGCTGTAATGTGAAATGATACGAGTAAAGGAAGAAAAATAATGAACATCAATCCTAGCATAATGGGGTTGTAGCTAATCAGCTCAAAACAGAGCCATGCTAATAGCATCCCTATTATACTAGCAACAAATCTTGTATAAACAGCATGCACCGATTTTCTCTTTGTTGGCTGGATACATAAAATTGTTAAAATACCTGCTGCCGTATAAAATTGTAAATCGAAAAAGTGGGCGATTGCGATAGCAAGTGCTGCACCAACAGCCGTTTTCAGCGTGCGGTAGCCAATTGAAAATTTCTTCATACTAAGAAGCTCCTATTCTTTAGGAAAATGGAGGCTGCCCTTTATGAACAGCCTATTTTCATTTGTGTAAATTATTCGTAAAATGGTTATTTTACGCGTTTTTACTTACACTTCTTCACAGTATTCTTCGAAATTACCTTGTAAATTTAACACAACAGACATTGGGTCATGCCCTTCAATTTCATAGCGTCCCACTTCTGCTACAACTTGCCCATCCTTTAATAAAACAAAGGATGGTGATGATGGCAGATGGTCTTCACCGAAGTGATAGCGAGCTGCTGCTGTTGCCTCTTTATCTTGCCCTGCAAACACCGTCACTAAATAGTCTGGACGTTTATCATAATGAACTGCCTGCGTTGCTGCTGGACGTGCAATACCGCCTGCGCAACCACATACTGAGTTCACCATGACAAGTGTTGTACCTTGACGAGCCAATGCCGCTTCTACCTCTTCAGGTGTACGTAATTGTTCATAGCCTGCTGCTTCCATTTCTGCACGAGCTGTCGTCGTAATTTGCTGCATAAATAAATCGTAATCCATGTTCATAATTGTATTCGCTCCTTTCATACTATTTCATAATAGCAAGACAATTCACGATATGCAAAGAACTGATTTTCCATATGCCTATTTATTTTTCAAATAATTTATTGACACCTTGTGTCACCGTTAACTGCCCTTGTAAAATCGCTTCCTCCAGCCTACTTACTTGCATTTTATTATCAGTATTTTGATAGAAGGAATCGAGCAAATGGTCTGTAATCATTGCATGGAACCAATCGCGCGTTTGCTTATGGCGACGAATCATCCAATAATTCGAAGCATAAACCTTTTCTTGAAACGCTCGAATCATTTCCCATGTTTCCTGCAAACCTGTTTTCTCATGTGAAGAAACAGCAAGCGCTGTGCTCATCCAGCCTGGTGTTGCTGGCTGTAAAAAATGTAAAATTTGCTTATACTCCTGCACGGTTTTTCGAGCTGGACGAATATTATCTCCATCACTTTTATGAACAATAATACCGTCAGCTAGCTCCATAATGCCCTTTTTCATACCTTGCAGCTCGTCACCTGCTCCTGTTAACACAAGGAGCAAGAAGAAATCGACCATGCCGCGCACATACGTTTCGCTTTGTCCAACCCCGACCGTTTCAATCAAAATGACATCATAGCCTGCTGCCTCACAAACGAGCATCGTTTCACGCGTCTTTTTATGAACGCCACCCAATGTGCCAGCGCTAGGTGATGGACGGACGAAGGCGTTCGGCTTGCGCACGAGCTCCTCCATCCTCGTTTTATCACCTAAAATACTGCCTCCTGAAATGGACGAGCTTGGGTCAATCGCTAAAACGGCAACCTTTTTGCCTAGTTCACATAGCATTGAGCCAAACGCCTCAATAAAGGAGCTTTTGCCAGCACCTGGTACTCCAGTAATACCGATGCGTATACTGTTTCCCGTATGTGGTAGCAATTCCTGTAATAAGCTTTGCGCTTGCTGCTTATGCTCGGCATTCGAGCTTTCGATGAGCGTAATCGCCTTTGATAAGGAGATGCGATTACCCGCTCGCACCTCACTTGCCAATGTGGCAACATCAAGTGTATTTTGCTGTTTCTTGCGGAATTTTTTTGGCGTGCCATAATTCATGCCATCATGACCACCTTTCACACCGTCCATGACAAATAGTGCACTTTGTTGCTCCAAGCGTTTGTCCATTACTCTGCCACTTCCTCGTAGCCTAGTTGCTTATAAATTTCCTCAATAATTTTTTGTGCGGAAACTGGAATCACTGTACCTGGACCGAAAATCGCAACTGCGCCTGCTTCATAAAGGTATTCATAATCTTGCGCTGGAATCACGCCACCACAAATGACGATAATATCCTCACGCCCTAGCTTTTTTAACTCGCCTACTAGCGCTGGCACAAGCGTTTTATGTCCTGCTGCTAAAGAGGATACGCCAACACAGTGCACATCGTTTTCGACTGCCATTTGCGCTGTTTCCTCAGGCGTCATAAATAATGGTGAAATATCGACATCGAAGCCTAAGTCCGCATAGCCTGTCGCAATGACCTTCGCACCGCGATCATGGCCGTCCTGCCCCATTTTTGCCACTAAAATACGTGGGCGACGTCCTTCATTTTCAAGGAATTCTTCCGTCATTTGCTTCACTTCATTAATTTGCTCTTCATCTGAGAAGTTGGCAGAATAAACGCCTGAAATCGAACGAATAATCGCTTTATGACGACTAGCCACCTTTTCAATAGCATCTGAAATTTCGCCTAGCGATGCACGCGCACGCGCTGCATCAACAGCAACTGCTAGCAAGTTTTCCTCGCCTGTTTGTGCCGCCTTTGTTAAACGAGCTAAATGCTTTTGGACTTCCTCTTCATTACGGCTTGCTTTCATTTTTTCCAAGCGCTCAATTTGCTGTTCGCGCACGACCGCGTTATCAATATCTAAAATGTCGATTGGCTCTTCCTCAGCTAAACGATATTTATTAACACCAACAATCGTTTCTGTTTTCGAGTCAATTTTCGCTTGACGTTTCGCCGCAGCTTCTTCCACCTTCATTTTTGGCAAGCCTGTGTCAATCGCCTTCGCCATGCCTCCAAGCTCTTCAATTTCCTCAATTAAGGCCCATGCCTTTTCCGTTAACTCCTCTGTTAACTTCTCTACATAGTAAGAGCCACCCCATGGATCAATTACTTTCGTCATGCCCGTTTCTTCCTGTAAAAAGAGCTGTGTATTACGCGCGATACGTGCTGAGAAATCTGTTGGTAAAGCAATCGCCTCATCGAGTGCATTTGTATGCAATGATTGCGTATGCCCCATTGCTGCAGCATTTGCTTCGATTAATGTACGCGTCACATTATTAAATGGATCTTGCTCTGTTAATGACCAGCCTGATGTTTGTGAATGGGTACGCAGCGCTAATGATTTAGCATTTTTCGGATTGAATGTCGACATCATTTGTGCCCAAATACGGCGTGCTGCACGCATTTTTGCAATTTCCATATAGTAGTTCATCCCGATTGCCCAGAAGAACGATAGACGCGGTGCAAAGGCGTCGATATCAATACCTGCTTTTAAGCCTGTTCGTACATACTCCAAGCCATCTGCCAATGTATAAGCAAGCTCGATATCATTTGTTGCGCCAGCTTCTTGAATGTGGTAGCCCGAAATCGAAATCGAGTTAAATTTCGGCATAAATTTCGCTGTATATTCAAAAATATCCGCAATAATTTTCATCGACATTGCTGGTGGATAAATATAGGTATTACGCACCATGTATTCCTTTAAAATATCATTTTGAATCGTCCCTGCAAGCTGCTCTGGCTTCACGCCTTGTTCTTCGGCTGCGACGATATAAAAGGCAAGGACAGGTAGAACCGCTCCGTTCATCGTCATCGATACGGACATTTGATCTAACGGAATACCGTCAAACAAAATTTTTGCATCCTCCACAGAGTCAATGGCTACCCCTGCTTTTCCAACATCCCCTGTTACACGTGGATGGTCAGAATCATAACCGCGGTGTGTTGCTAAATCGAATGCTACAGATAAACCTTTTTGCCCCATCGCTAAATTGCGTCGATAAAAGGCGTTCGATTCCTCAGCCGTCGAGAAGCCCGCATATTGTCGCACTGTCCAAGGGCGTGCGACATACATTGTTGGGTAAGGACCTCTTGTATTCGGTGCGATACCTGCCACGTCCTGTAAATGCTTCGTGTCTTTCGTATCATCCCCTGTATAAACATTTTTCACTTCAATGCCTTCATTTGTCATAAATGTACTTGTCGCTTGTAGCCCTTCGGTTGCTAGCACATCCTCGATGACAACCTCTTTAAAGTTAGCGTTCATCCTTGTACCTCCTTTAAGCTTGCCATCACCGCATTTAGCTTTTCAATAATGTTTTGGCCAGCAAAAATAAAGCCATTTAACCCAGCTGCTCGCCACGCCTGCTCTTGCTCTTTAAATTTGCCTGCGACATCTAGTAGTTGCTGTTCTTGCTTCACCTTTAATAAAGCTGGTACTAATTGCAACGCATCATCATCCGTTGCCGCAACAACGATATAATCATATTGTGCCGTCTCCAGCCAACGCTCAGCTTCTTCAAGCGTTGCAAGCGCACCAGACTGTTCCATCGTGATACCGGCTGTTGCGAAAAAGCCAGCGACAAAATCAGCGCGCGGTTTAAAGTTTTTCAATTCACCAAATGTTAAAATCGCCATTTTCGCCTTTTGCTGCGCATAGCTTTCTCTTACTTTTTCAAATGGGATGGCTAGACGTTTTACATCGACAAACTGCTCATTGCACTCCACTGCCATCTCATCAGCAGGGTTTGCATAAATATTCGTACCAATTAATGATGCTTTGCGTGTTTCTACTTGTTGAATACGCGTCTGATAGACGTCTGTGATTTTCGCATCCATATCGTATGCTGCTAAACCACCAGCTGTTTCAATACTCAAAAACAACTGCCATGCTTCCTTCACTAAATCGGCTGTCAATGATTCGATAAAATAGGAGCCGCCTGAAGGGTCTACAACATTTAAGACATGCGACTCTTCGTTTGCGACTAGCAATACGTTACGTGCAATACGGACCGATTGCTCTGTTGGCTTTGTTAAAACATCATGCGGATGGACTGTAAAGACATCGACACCGCCAATAATACCAGCAAATGCCTCGTTGCCTGCACGTAGCAAATTCACATAAACATCTAGCTTAGAAAAGCTACGGACAGATGTTTCGGCTACGACTGGTACAGCGATTGCCTCTGCACCTAGTCCTTTCGAAAACGCTTTCCAAAGCACTTTAAATGCACGAATTTTCGCTATTTCCATAAAGAACTGTGTATCAATGGCAAAGCTAACGAAGAACTTTTGCGCAAAAGCTTCGTAGCTAGTTGATACTTTAGCCAAGTCGCTCGCCTGTGCTAACGCAATCGCTAGCTCCTGTACGGCATTTGCCCCGTCATTATGGTATTTCACTGTATTGCTATGTGCTGTACGAATATTTGGGAAATCAGCTAGTTCAAGTGCCTCTCTTGCAATGATAAAGCCCGTCACAGCCTGTTTTTTATCGTCAGCAATTTTTGCAAATACTTGCATTAATGGATCATTGCCATTTTCGACAATAAACTTAAACGTATATTCTGTAATAAAATCTGCTAAGCTCGTTAAAATCGACTCATCCCATTCAAATGCAACACGACTATCAATTGTCAGCACTTCATTACCACGTGCTAAACTATCCTGTAAATTCGCTAAAAATTGTTCAGCCGTATCGCCATAAATTTGCTGGGCAATTTCAAAGGAATCTGTCGCTTTCATCGTACGAATAGTTGCCACTTGTTTTTCTAGCTGCTCACCTAATTTTTCAATTAATGTTGTTTCTGTATAAAGTGGCTCTAGCGTAATACCTTCCACCGTTTTTGTGAATAAAGATTCAAACGGCTTTCCTTTTAACGCTTTTATTGCCTGCTCCTGCCATTGTTCGTAACTAGCTGATGCAAACTCGATCTCTTTCATATTTGTCGCCATATGGTCGCTTATCAGCTTCCCCCTTTACCTTTTATCCCACATTAACGGACAGTAACTCCATTCTGTATCGAGAGCGAAGCGCTAGATACAGAACACCCCTAAACACAAAAGGGCTGGATGGGTGACAACTGTCCGTAAAAGCCCGATTGGTTCAACTAGCAATCAGTGGGATGAAGAAAATTTCCAATGATTGCAGTTTCACTTTACTACTTCATATATTACATGAGAAAACGCTAACAATAAAGAGAAAAAATTAAAGAAAGCCCGTCATGACGGGCTTTCTAGCAGATGTCAGTAGACTGACATCGTCTCTTTATTAACATTTTCGAGTATTTCTTTTACTCTATTCAGAAATTTACCGCAAACTAGTCCATCTAAAACTCTGTGATCTAATGATAAACATAAATTCACCATATCACGTGCAGCAAACATATTCCCTTCCATAATTACGGGTCTTTTCACAATTGCTTCCACCTGCAAAATAGCGGCTTGTGGATAATTGATAATGCCCATCGACTGAACCGAGCCGAATGAACCTGTATTATTCACTGTAAATGTGCCACCTTGCATATGCTCTGAACGCAATTTTCCTGTGCGTACAAGCTGAGACAATTCGTGAATTTCACGCGCGATGCCTTTAACTGATTTTTCGTCAACATTTTTAATGACAGGAACGAATAACGCATCCTCTGTTGCGACAGCAATCGATAAGTTAATGTCTTTTTTCTGAATGATTTTATCGCCAGCCCACATCGAATTCATCATTGGGAATTCTTTTAATGCTTGGCTAATTGCTTTCATAAAGAAGGCGAAATATGTTAAATTAAAGCCTTCATTACGCTTAAATTCATTTTTAAGCGAGTCGCGGTACGCTACTAAATTCGTTACGTCCACTTCCATCATCATCCACGCATGCGGCACTTCATGCTTGCTGCGTAACATATTGTTCGCAATCGCACGACGTACAGCTGTTACTGGAATTTCTACATCGCCAGCAGCAGTTGGAACGGCTGGGGCTGAAGGAGCTTGTACAGGTTGCTGCACTGCTTGTGGAGCTGATGCTTGTTCCACTACAGGTACTTCCACTGACTGTGCTGGTGCTGTCGGAATTTGACCTGAAGCAATAATTGCTTGTATATCTTTACGTGTAATGCGGCCGCCTACACCACTACCTTCGACTAATGTTAAATCGATATTATGCTCTGCTGCTAATGTTAAAACAGCTGGTGAATAACGCGCTTTGTCGCGCGGTGCTTTTGCCGCTACTTGCTGCGTAGCTGGCTGAGCTTGGGGCTCCTCTTTATGCTGGACACCTGCATTTAAAATCGCTGCACTTACATTTGATTTTTTTTCTGCTGGTGGTTCTCCTACTGCCCCTTCTACTTCAATTGTACAAACGATTGCACCTACAGGTAAAGTTTCTCCTTCACTGGCGATCAGCTCACCAACAATTCCCTCAAATGAAGACGGAATTTCAGCATTTACTTTATCCGTGTTTACTTCTGCTAAAGGATCATATTTATTCACTTTATCGCCTGGCTTTACAAGCCAACGCTCGATTGTTCCTTCTGTTACACTCTCGCCTAACTGCGGCATTACGATATTTTGAATAGCCATTGTTACCCCTCCTTAAAATGCAGCAAGCTCACGCATTGCTTGCTCAACTTTATCAGGATTAATCATAAAGAATTTTTCCATTGTTGGTGCGTAAGGCATCGCTGGTACGTCTGGTCCAGCTAAACGCTTAATCGGTGCATCTAACTCAAATAAGCAGTGCTCTGCGATAATTGCTGACACTTCGCTCATAATGCTGCCCTCTTTATTATCTTCTGTCACAAGCAACACTTTACCTGTTTTACGTGCCGCTTCGATAATCGCTTCTTTATCTAATGGATATACTGTACGTAAATCTAAAATATGTGCTTGAATGCCATCTGCTGCTAAACGCTCTGCAGCCTGCAACGCAAAATGGACTGCTAAGCCATAAGTAATCACCGTTATGTCATCACCTTCACGTTTAACATCTGCTTTTCCAATTGGCAATGTATAATCATCTGTCGGCACTTCACCTTTAATTAAACGGTAAGCACGTTTATGCTCGAAAAATAACACGGGGTCTTCATCACGAATCGCTGCTTTTAATAAGCCTTTCGCATCATATGGTGTAGAAGGAATGACGATTTTCAAGCCAGGTGTTCCTGCAAATAGCGCTTCTACTGATTGTGAATGGTAAAGTGCACCATGAATTCCTCCACCAAATGGTGCACGCACAACTAAAGGACATGTCCAGTCGTTGTTCGAGCGATAGCGAATTTTCGCTGCCTCTGACACAATTTGGTTGACAGCAGGCATAATGAAATCAGCAAATTGCATTTCGGCAATTGGACGCATACCATACATCGCTGCACCAATTGCTACACCTGCAATCGCACTTTCCGCTAAAGGTGTATCTAAAACTCGATATTCTCCAAATTGATTGTAAAGTCCGGATGTCGCTTTAAATACGCCACCTTTACGCCCAACGTCCTCCCCTAAAACGAAGACGCGCTCATCGCGTTCCATCTCTTCTTTCATTGCTAAATTAATTGCATCAATATAAGAAATCACAGCCATTATTCGTCACCCTCCTCAGCATAAACATATTTCAATGCATCCTCTGGCTTCGCGTACGGTGCTGCCTCTGCGTAATCAGTTGCTTCATTGACAATTGCAGCAATTTTCGCATTCAGCTCCTCAAATGTTTCCACTGTTGCGACACCAGCTTCAAGCAAGTAGTTTTCGAATAATAGCAATGGATCATTTGCCTTGCCTTCCGCGATATCTTCCGCTGTACGATATTGGCGATCATCATCATCTGAAGAGTGCGCTGTTAAGCGATATGTCACCGCTTCAATTAAGCTTGGTCCTTCACCGCGTCTTGCACGATCTGCCGCCTCTTTAATCACTTTATACACTTCAAGCGGATTTTTCCCATCCACTGTTACGCCCGGCATTCCATAACCAATACCACGATCCGATACTTTGGCACAGCCTAACTGACGCTCAACTGGTACAGAAATCGCATATTGATTGTTTTCGACCATAATAATAACAGGTAGCTTGTGCACGCCTGCAAAGTTAGCTCCTTCATGGAAATCTCCTTGGTTGGATGAGCCTTCTCCTAGCGTTACAAATGTGATAAAATCTTGCGCTTGAATCTTGCCTGCAAGCGCCACCCCTACCGCGTGTGGAACTTGTGTTGTTACTGGTGAAGAGCCTGTTAAAATACGATTTTTCTTTTGTCCAAAATGCCCTGGCATTTGACGACCACCAGAGTTCGGGTCTTCAGCCTTCGCAAAAGCTGATAGCATTAAATCTTTCGCTGTCATACCGAAATGTAGTACAACACCCATATCGCGATAATACGGCGCAATATAGTCTTTCTCATTATCTAAAGCAAATGCTGCGCCAACTTGCGCCGCCTCTTGCCCTTGACAAGAAATAACAAAAGGTATTTTTCCAGCACGGTTTAATAGCCACATGCGCTCATCAATACGTCTTGCAAGTAGCATCGTTTCATACATTTTCAGTACATCTTCATTCGTTAATCCAAGGTCTTCGTGTTTTAACATACGAACATCCCCTTTCGTAGCTTCGTGTTTAAGTCTATCTTCTTTATTTATATGAATCTATTTTTTCAAATTAGAAGTGAATTGCTCGCCCTTCTATCGCTAATGCCGCTTCACCAATAATTTCACTTAATGATGGGTGTGGGTGAATCGTTTGCGCAATTTCCCACGGGCTTGCATCAAGAAGTAGTGCAAGTGCTGATTCTGAAATCATATCTGTTACGTGTGGCCCAATCATGTGAACGCCTAATAAATCATTTGTTTGACTATCCGCAATCATTTTCACAAAGCCTTCCGCATCTCCATGCACTAACGCTTTACCGATTGCTTTAAATGGAAACTTCGCCACTTTCACGTCGAAACCTTGCTCTTTAGCCTGTGCTTCTGTTAAGCCAACACTGGATGCTTCTGGATAAGAATAAATACAACGCGCCACGTTCGCATAGTGAATCTCCTCTGTTTTATGTCCTGCAATATGTTCCACAGCAATAATTCCTTCATGTGAAGCAACATGTGCAAGCTGCATACCACCAATCGCATCACCAATCGCGTAAATATGGCTCTCCTTCGTTTGATAGTTGTCGTTCACTTGAATATAAGAGCGCTCTTTCACGATTTCTGTATTTTCTAAGCCGATTCCTTCCGTATTCGCTGTACGGCCTACGCTAACAAGCATTTTTTCAGCGCTATATGTTTCCGTCGAGTCACCAGAAGTAACCGCAATTGATACTTCTTGATCAACTGCTAATGTGTCCGTCTGCATACGAGCATTCACAATGATGCGAACACCGCGCTTCGTTAACGCTTTCGTCATTTCTTTCGCAATATCTGCATCCTCTGTCGGTAAAATACGCTCCCCGTACTCCAAAACAGTTACATCAACACCGAAGTCGCAAAGCATCGATGCCCATTCAATACCGATAACGCCACCGCCTACTATTAATATAGAAGAAGGTAATGCTTCAAGCTCTAATGCATGGTCAGAATTTAATATACGTTCTCCGTCAACAGGAATCCCTTCCAACGTAGCTGGTTTTGAACCTGTCGCGATAATGACATTTGTTGGCACAAGCATTTCATTTTCGCCACCATCCGCTAACTCAACTGAAATTGTTCCAGGCATCGGAGAAAATATAGAAGGACCTAATATGCGACCTGTGCCATAGTAAACGTCTATTTTCCCTTTTTTCATTAAGCCTTCAATACCAGCATGTAATGTTTTAATAATGGTATTTTTGCGATTTTGCACTTGTTCAAATTGCAATTTTACGCCATCTACTTCCACACCAAACGCTTCACCATCTTTTGCAGTACGGTAAACTTCAGCACTTCTTAACAAGGCTTTACTTGGAATGCAGCCTTTATGTAAGCAAGTGCCACCAAGCTTTGCCTTTTCGACAACTGCTGTTTTTAAACCGAGCTGTGCTGCGCGAATTGCGGCAACATAGCCGCCTGTTCCTCCACCTAAAATAACAACATCGTATTCATGTGCCATGAAAACATCCCCCTTCTTTACAAAAAAGGAAGCAAAGATTGTCTTTACCTCCTTTTAGCCTTTACATGCCTAGCGACCATTTAAAATGTTTTTTTCATTACGTAAAAACTGACTACGAGACTTTGCAACACGCGCAATGCGATCTTCTGCTAGCTTATTCGCAGCTAAGTATGTCGGTACATCTTGTTCTTTTGAAATTGTTAAAATTTTTGCGATGCTATCATAAATCGTTTCCACTCGCTTCATTGCACGATCACGATTGTAACCATATAGCTCGTCTGCTACGTTGATAACTCCGCCCGCATTAATTACATAATCAGGTGCATAAACGATACCTTTTTCATGTAAAATTTGACCATGGCGCGATTCTTGTAGCTGGTTATTTGCTGAGCCAGCGATTACTTTCGCCTTCAATTGTGGAATCGTCTCATCATTAATAATAGCACCAAGTGCACATGGTGCAAAAATATCTACATCTTGTTTATAAATATCCGCTGGGTCAACCGCTGTCGCGCCAAATGCTTCTACAACACGCTCAACCGCTGCTTTATTAATATCTGTTACAACTAATTTTACACCGTCTTTATGTAAATACTCACATAATGTGTACGCTACATTTCCTAGCCCTTGTACGGCAATTGTACGCCCTTCAAGCACATCTGTGCCAAACGCTTCCTTTGCGGCTGCTCTGATGCCTAAATACACACCATATGCTGTTACAGGAGACGGGTTACCTGATGAACCAAATGCTGGCGAAATGCCTGTTACATAATTTGTTTCCTCATGAATTAAATCCATGTCAGTTACTGTTGTACCTACATCCTCCGCTGTAATATAGCGACCGTTTAAGCCTTGGATAAAACGACCTAATGCACGGAACATTTCTTCGTTTTTATCCTTGAATGGATCACCGATAATAACTGTTTTTCCACCGCCCAAATTTAAGCCTGCTGCTGCATTTTTATAAGTCATACCGCGCGCTAGTCGCAATGCATCCTCAATTGCATCTCCCTCAGATGCATACGTCCACATACGTGAACCACCGAGTGCTGGTCCTAACGTCGTATCATGGATTGCAATTATTGCCTTTAAGCCCGATTCCTTGTCCTGACAAAAAACGAGTTGTTCATAATCATACTTTTCCATGTACTTAAAGATTTCCATTGCATATTCCCCTTTCAACTAAAAGAAAGCGTTTACTTTCTCATGTACTATTGTTTTTAAAAGTTCACAATTTCGCCATGAAAAAAACATTTATTTTCACTGCTTATTTTTACAATACGTTCAAATTCACTTTTAAGCAACAATTATTATGGAA
>NZ_PYWN01000252.1 GCF_003049505.1 Metasolibacillus meyeri | reverse complement strand
AGGACGTCGCTTCGCAACAATGAGACCACTGAGCAATCAGTGGTTTTTTTGTGTCTTGAATTGTCAAATTAAACGCAACGCCTTGCCAAAGAAGAGCTCATAAGGTGTTTTCCAACCTAAGCACTTACGCGGACGTTTATTTAGTGGATCGATACAAGTGTTAATATAATCTTTTGAACAATCTGTAATATTCTGGGTTTTCGGAAAGTATTCTCTAAGTAGCCCATTTGTATTCTCATTCGTTCCACGTTGCCATGGTGCATGAGGATCTGCGAAGTAAAACGGAATTTTATCTAACTGATTTGTCACTTCTCGATGCTTTGAAAACTCTTTCCCCCGGTCTGGTGTAATGGATTTTCGTTTGTTTTTTGGCAAGGCAGACAGTAGTTTAATGACTGAATCACGAACGCTTTCACACGCATAAAACATGAAGCAGTACAGCTGAGCAAGGAGGTCGAGGCGCCAAGGCGTGCGGAGCGGAATGTACGGAGC
>NZ_PYWN01000251.1 GCF_003049505.1 Metasolibacillus meyeri | reverse complement strand
GTGCGAAAGTGGTTGCCTTGCGGGCGAATTTCACTTTTTAACGGGCGAAAATGGTCAGTTTGCGGGCGAATTCACCTACCTTACGGGCGAATCATTACTTTTGAACTATGCATTTTAAAACAAGGGACTAATAATTTTTTCTTTTAATGAATAAACAAAAAATACCCAACAAGCCCTAGTTTATCTAGTCACTCATTGAGTATTTTCTGTTGCTAAATTTTGTGTTTGGACATATTGAAATTTATTCCAATATCCAAACCTTTGCTACGCTTACTCCTGAATAGCCGCCTCTAATGCAACAACAATCATATCATTGAAAGTCGTTTGGCGTTCTTCTGCTGATGTCACTTCGCCTGTCAAAATATGGTCGGAAACTGTTAAGATGGCTAGTGCTTGGCGGCCGTATTTTGCAGCTAATGTGTAAAGTGCAGCTGCTTCCATTTCCACAGCTAGTACGCCGTAGCGTGCTAATTTTTCGTTTTGGTTTTCTTCTGAGTAGAACATGTCCGCTGTCATAACATTTCCTACTTGCAAGCTTAAGCCTGCTTCTTTACCAGCGTTGTATGCTTTTAATAATAAATCGAAGTTGGCGATTGGCGCATAGTCAATGCCGTTGAAAATGATTTCGTTCATTTTAGAATCTGTTGTTGCAGCTTGTGCTAAAATCACGTCGCGTACTTTTACATCTTGTTGGATTGCACCACATGTACCTACGCGAATTAATTTTTGTACGCCATACTCTGCCATTAGCTCATTCACATAAATGGAAATCGATGGTACACCCATACCTGTCCCTTGAATAGATACGCGCTTACCTTTATACGTACCTGTGAAGCCAAACATATTGCGCACTTCGTTATAGCATGTTACATCTTCCAAAAATGTCTCTGCGATATACTTTGCACGTAAAGGGTCCCCTGGAAGTAATACGATGTCAGCAATTTCACCTTGTTTTGCATTAATATGAATACTCATTATTTTCTCCCTCGTTTCATCATTAGTCACTTCATATCATACTTGTTTTCAGCTTTTTCCGCAAGGTTAGACGTCTTGCTTTTGATTCCTATTTAAAAATCTTTTCTGAATACATAACAGTAGTCATTTTTGTTGTGAAAGCGGAGCGACAGGTGCAGGCTATATGACTCCCTACATATTAATGAAGAAAGTGATAATAGCCTATAAATCGCTTGTATGACCAACATCTTGTGGACCCCAATTTATTTTTGATAGGCTGGACAGCTCTTAGCCTGTGTTCTTCCATGTTGAAGCTATGCTCTCTTTATTCACCGTATTTCTCTACATATAAAGACCATAGTTCATCAAATGTTGAAGCCGCCAAAATATCGTCTCCTTGCATCTCGATATATTGTGATAGCTCTTCAAACGATGTCGACATTTTAGGAAAGCTTGTGTCGCGAAAACAAGCTTCTGCAAACTGTATTTTCGCATCATTTGCCGCGCCACCTCGGTATGTTAAAATATAAGAATAGAATGACTTTTTCAAAAATTTCTCCCCTTTTTATTAAAATATACTTCACAAAGTGCTTATATATAGGTACACTTATATAAATAATGAATAATTTA
>NZ_PYWN01000250.1 GCF_003049505.1 Metasolibacillus meyeri | reverse complement strand
AATTCATCGCCATGATTGCGGATAAAATTCGTATTGAGATAGTCGCGAGTTAAGCGTTGGTATATAAGGGTTTATAAGTGGTGGAAATTAAAGGAATGCAGAATTATTTAGCAATAAACTTCCTTTGAGGGCTATAAATAACTAAATGTATATGTGTAAATTTCAACACACTCTAGTTTATCGGGTTACATACAACCAGATGAAAGGGGTGTGTTTTTTGTGCGTAAAAAAGTGGAAAATAAGATAACCGAATTTGATTTACAATTAGACAATTTTATGTTGTATTGTGACGCAAAACATTTATCCAAAAAAACACTAAAAAGCTATGAACAAACACTGACGCTATTTAGGAATTATCTAGTGCAAGAATTAAATATTGAAGATGCTGTAAAAGTTAAGCCTGCTCATATTAGAAAGTATATTCAATATTTGCGTGAACGTGGTAAATACACTGTAACAGCTTTTGATAAGAGTTTGGATATTAACTATCCAAATAGGCGAGATGATTATCAAAAGCCTATGTCGGACACAACAATAGCCAATTACACACGTAATATGAGAGTGTTCTTTAATTTCCTTTTAAAAGAACGTGAAATTAAGGAAAGTCCAATGGAAAATGTTGATAAAATTAAGCCTAAACGTAAAAAGAAACAACTGCTAAAAGAAGATGAATTAAAGCTACTATTTAATTCCTTTAACCTAACAAAATTCCATGAGTATCGGACATGGATACAATTACGATTGATTTTAGATACAGGGCTACGAGCTACGGAATGTTGCATGTTGATGCCAGAGGATATTGACTTTAAAACAAAAGCAATATTAATAAAAAATGCAAAATATGGACATGAACGCTATGTATTTTTTAGTCATAAGATGTCTATTGATTTAAAACGATGGGTGCAACACCATGACAGATATACTGATAGCCCATATTTATTTCCAACGAGCAGAGGAACTCAATTAAACGTAACTAATTTTGAAAGTACGGTAAGAAGGAAAGGGAGAGAAGTGGGTTTACAAGTACATCCTCATTTATTAAGGAATAATTTTGCTAAGTATTATCTATTAAACGATGGAGATTTTGCTACTTTATCACGATTGATGGGGCATTCATCGGTTGAAGTGACACAAAAGGCTTATTTAGATTTTAACGATAAAGAAATAGGTCGTAAATATCAAAAACATAGTCCGTTAAATAATCTGGATATATAGGAGGGCTTACAATGACAACAGTTATCAACACAACACAATACGGTTTACATGAGCTTCACGCGCGGTATGACGCTAAATACAAAGTAGCTACATTTAATAAATATACAGTTTACCACACACGACCAGCCTATAAAATGGGGGAAATTGAATTAACGAAAGAGGATGTATATTTAATGTTAAAGTATTTTTGTGATATGGAAGATAAGCGAGATGAAGCCGCGCACACATGAGGGGATTATGGTTAATAAAGCGATTTACCGTAAACATGCAACATGTCACAAAGCTAACGAATATTCTAAGTTTAAAATATTTAATAAAGATGGTCGACATATTGTAATAGTGGCAGATGTACTATTTAAGCCTCTTTCTATAACAATAGAAGCTTGGATAGGCTAGTTAAGTAAAGCATCTATATGATTATGTAAACAGTTAAATACGACAAGTTATATTATAATGGATAAATTTATTATAAATGAAAATGTAACTATAGCGTAGATGTATTATGTTATAGACATGTTATTTGTATGGTCATCTAAAGCAGTTGTAGTATTAATGCGAGCACCATAATTAATTCATTGAGAGGGTGTCCTAAGTTAGGATGCCTTCTCTTTTTTACTTAACTTTTTAAAAGGGGAGCATGAACATGAATAAACTAGATTTTTATATATTGCGTAGATAAAAAAATATAAAGCTCAAAGAACTAGCGCAATATCTATGTTGTAGTGTGCCGTTATTGTCACAGTACGAAAACGATAAATGTGAAATGAGTTACAACAAGATTGAGAAGTATAAGGATTATATTCTGAATAAATAATTTATAAGATTCGTTGTAAATTTTTAGAGAAAAACGGTATAATGAGTATAGAGAGATAAAAGAAGGGGGAGTATAAAATTAAATTATATCA
>NZ_PYWN01000249.1 GCF_003049505.1 Metasolibacillus meyeri | reverse complement strand
TATTTATGTAACGAAATGGGCGTACAATCTGATGATTGCCTACAGTTTACTCCTCATTAGTAGTGTAGTTATTTTCCTTATTGCTACATTAATAGGTGGCTTGGGCGAAGCGGAGTATCCGATTTTAATTTACGCAACAGAGCGCTTGGAGGAGCACTATTTTGTTTCATTCGTGAATGATGCTTATTTTTATTTCGAAAATTTAGGGACGCTACTTGCTAAAGGCGGTCTACTGATTGTTGCTCAAATTTTCTTTTTGAATAGCTTGTTTAGTTTTATCGGTAATTTACTGAAAAGCCATTATGCCGCTATTGTGGTGACAGGTATTATCGTTATTGCTGGTTATGCCTTAGGCAATCATTATATTACGATGACGAGCAGTGTGTATAATCCATTTATTTATTTGGATACATGGAATATTGTGGATGGTTGGAAAGCGATTGAAGCAGATAATGGGTATGTGAATGTTCGAAATGGCATGCTTCTTTTCTTCATTAGTGGTAGCCTATTATTTGGTTTAGGGTTTTTAGGTAGAAGGAAAGTGACAAGAAGACGATATTTCAAATTAAAAAACGTATAAAAAATTGAAAATATGGTAACAATAAAGCATTTTATTGAAATTTGAGTACCAAGCGAAAAACTCATATCATGGTTTGTCTAGACAACAACTACGCTATGCGGGTTTTTATTTATATAAAATTATTTATAATAATAACACTTAATATTAAATATATATACTTATTTATAAACTAAATACAAAATATGGGTTTACAAAAAAGGATTTATGTGTAAATATTGAATTGTGAGAATTTTTGGCCATTATTCATCACCTACC
>NZ_PYWN01000025.1 GCF_003049505.1 Metasolibacillus meyeri | reverse complement strand
GAGTGACCAACATCATGTTGGCCCAAGCCTCCGGCGGATGTCAGGGATTTTGAATTGTGCGTGCACAATTCAAAATCCCGACGCAATTACGCCGAGGCGTAATTGATTCATGATACAAAAATACGCTTTTCGCTTAATGCACGAAAAGCGTTGTCTTTCACTCAATTGTTTACGCTAGTACATTGTCAAGCTACAGTCGAAATATGTACCTTCGCTTGATTTTTATTTTTTACGGTAGAAAAATGTATCTTCTACCTCAAAATCATAACGTGCTGGATTAAAAATTTGCTCTGTTGAGCCAACAAATAAAATTCCACCAGGGCGCAATGCTTTACTAAAGTTTGCATAAATCTCATCTTTTGCTTCCTCAGTAAAATAAATCATTACATTGCGACAAACGATTAAATCAAAATTCGATTCGTAGGCATCTTTAAGTAAATTATGCTTCTTAAACGTTACAGTGCGTTTAATCTCATCCTTTACTTTATAGAATAATCCCTCTTTTTCAAAGTACTTTGCTTGTACATCTTTCGGAACTTCCGCTAGTGAACGCTCTGGGTATAAGCCTAGCTTCGCCTTTTGAATGACGTTTTCATCTAAATCTGTTGCTAAAATACCGATTTGGGATAATGGGATATGGTGTGATAACACCATCGCTAAGCTATAAGGCTCTTCACCCGTTGAACACGCCGCACTCCAAATTTTTGGTCGCTTACTACTTTGTAATAACATTGGGAAAATTTTATTTTGCAATACTTCCCAACGTTTACCATTGCGGTAAAATTCAGAAACATTAATTGTCATACGGTCTAGAAATTCATTCATTAAATCACGATCTTTTTCTAGCGCACTAAAAAAATCGACAAAATTGCGATACCCTTTTTTCTCATATAAAGATGTTAAACGACGCTTCATTTGCGCTTCTTTATAAAGCGCTAAATCAATACCTGTTTTTCGTTTAATCCCTTCTATAAATTGCTCATAATCCGTCATCGCTACATCGCCCTCCAAAAACCTTTGTGCACTATATTATAGCTGAATTTTTATGCAACTGAAATAGTAATTGTGAAACTATTTAGAATCATTATGTGACAGGCGATGATTTTGTTCCATTTCAAGTAAAGCTTGCTTTTCTTGTGCCAGCTCTAGACGTAGTTTTTCTGTTTCAATCGCATAGCTTTCCATTTTGATTCTTTCTAGCTCTGTTTCTTGTTCCATCATTTGAAGTTGTAATTTCATCGAAGAACGTTTATGTGCTGTAAAAATCGCTACCAATGGGATTGACGAAAGTATCCCGATCGTTCCTAACGTAATAATTATTGCTATCATAAAGCATTCACTTACCTTTCCTTATTTTCCATTTCTAATAACACTTGCTTTTCCTGCTGAAGCTCTAAACGTAGCTTTTCCGTTTCAACCTCATAGCTTTCCATCTTTAACCGTTCAAGCTCTGTCTCTTTTTCAATCATTTGGATTTTCAGTTTCATAGCGGCCCGTTTATGCGTTGTTAAAATAGCGGTTATTGGGATGGCAAGACCGCCACCAACCGCAAAAAAACCAATAAGCAATCTCAGTTCTTCAACCAAAATTATACCTCCTTATTTTTTTCATATTGCATTTCTAACAGCGCCTGTTTTTCATGCTGCAATTCTAGCTTGAGCTTTTCCGTTTCTTTTTCGAACGTTTCAAGGCGCAGCTTTTCAAGTTCAATTTCCTTATCGATTCTTTTTAAATCCATTTTTTTATTTTTTAAAAATGTATCTGTCAGTATTCCTGCAATAACGATAATGACAATTCCAAGCCACATACTCGTCCTCTCCTTTTACCAAATTCTATCCTTAAGAACGTATTCTTATTTGATTATACGTTATTTTCGCAATAACGTTTCATTTTTACAGAAATTTGTTAGATTTGTGGGCAATTAAATGAATCTGACTTTGATTTAGCTCCATCTTATAAAGCGAATCTTCAGTCTTAGGGAGATATCACAACACAAGGAGCTGGGGGGTCGGAATCACTTGTACATAACGAAAAAAACTGACATAGAAAGTAGGGATTTCCCTGCCTTTTATGTCAGTTTTTTATTAAGATTATACTAACTCGCCGTCAAACCAAAGTTCGATTTCACGTTCTGCTGAAGCAAGTGAATCTGAACCGTGGATTACGTTGTGTGATACTGTTACTGCATAGTCACCACGGATTGTACCTGGTTGAGATTCAGATGGTTTTGTAGCACCAATCATAATACGAGCTAAAGAAATTACAGACTCGCCTTCCCATACCATTGCGAATACTGGACCAGAAGTGATGAAGTCTACTAATTCGCCAAAGAATGGGCGCTCTGAATGCTCTGCATAGTGTTTCTCAGCTAATTCACGAGATACGTTCATTAATTTAGCGCCTTTTAATTCAAAGCCGCGACGCTCAAAACGGTCCATAATATCGCCGATTACTTGACGCTCAACGCCATCAGGTTTAACCATTAAAAAAGTTTTTTCGATTGCCATTATAAAACACTCCTTAAATTTGAGTAAAACAGGTTTGCACCTACCGTAAAAATAGTACCAAAATCAGCTTGTAAACGCAACTATTTCTAGAATTTACGCTTGCCAATAAACAAAGCGACATCACGCAGCTTTTTTTTCATTGGATGGTTCGGCAGTGCCGCTACTTCCTTCAAAGCCTTTTGCAAATATTTATCGCTGACCGCTGTTGCTTGTTTGATTGCATCAGAGCGGCGAACATATTGTAGCATTTTCAGGCGCTCTTCTTCCGTTAATGTGCCTGCCATTACCTTTTCAAGGTACGGCTGCATTGTTGTATCGTCTTTTAATAGCAACATCGGTAATGTAATATTCCCTTGCAATAAATCGCTGCCAGCGGGCTTACCAAGCTCTTTATCCGTTGCGGTGAAGTCCAATATATCGTCGATGATTTGGAAGCTCATGCCAACAAAATAGCCGTAACGTTTCAGACGTCGAATATTTTGCTCATCGACACCTCCTACAACCGCCCCGAGTTCACAGCTTGATTCAATCAACAACGCTGTTTTTCGTTTAATGCGTCTAAAATAATCTTTTATATGTTGATCCATGCGAAATTTGTCTTCGATTTGAATGATTTCACCATTACAAATTTCCACCATCGTCCGTGCCAATATTTGATGTGCACGTGGATTGTCAATGATTGTTACATACTCTAAAGCGCGCGCAAAAATAAAGTCGCCTGTAAACATCGCTACACGATTGTTCCACTGCGCTTTTACAGTACGTCTTCCTCTTCTCATATTCGAATCATCGATGACATCATCGTGAACAAGTGAAGCCATATGTATTAACTCCAAAGGCACAGCGATATGCTTCATCCGCTCAATTTGATAATCGCCAAATTTTGCACTAAGCAATACAAATACTGGACGGATGCGCTTGCCTCCCGCCTGTAGCAAATGTAGTGAAGCCTCGTTTAACAAGTGTGAAGACGAGTTCAACGCTTTTTCTAATTCTGTTTCGATGATTTCTATATCTGATTTTAAGTCAGCATAGAGTAATTTTAACTTCATCTTTTCCACTTGAACAAACCTTCTCCCACTAAATTTCTTTTTTCACGCCTTTATGCATCGCTGCTGCGCCACCACTATAGCTTTTGTACGCAATCTGGTCAAACCCTGCGCTCTTAAACATGAAAGCTAGCTGTCTCATCCCTGGAAAATCATTTGCAGATTCCTGTAGCCATGAATATTCTTTATAGCTCTTTGCGAAGAGTTTCCCGAACATCGGCATAATATATTTGAAATAGAAACGAAAAAGTTGACGATAACCTGGAATTTCAGATTGTGAAGTTTCTAAACAAACGGCCATACCACCCGGCTTTAATACGCGATTTATTTCTCGTAATACTTGCATATAATCAGGCACATTGCGCAACCCAAAGCCAATCGTTACATAGTCGAACGTATTATCTTCAAATGGAAGCTCCATCGCATTGCCCTGTAAAAGCTCAACCTGTGGATAAGGCTTGACCTTCTCCATACCGACTTTTAGCATATTTTCACTAAAGTCTAAGCCTTTTACGACACCGGTTTCTCCGACAGCCTCTGCAAGTGCAATCGTCCAATCTGCCGTCCCACAGCAAACATCTAAACATTTTGCCCCAGGCTTCACGTTCATTCGCTTCATCGTGTCTTTACGCCATTTCACATGCAGTTGAAAACTAATCACGGAATTCATTTTATCATAGCCTTCAGAAATGCTTTCAAAAACTTCGTGTACACGTTCCTCTTTCGATTTCGCCATTTTTTTCAAAACCTTTCTATCTCGTTTCAACTTTGATCATCCACCAAATGAATTGCTGTAACTCATCTGCTAATCGTATAGTAGTAAGCTCCGTTGTTAGTAAATTGCGCTGCACTTCGATTGCCGTTGACAACAATTGTTTTAGTTGTTGTCGACCGAAGCATGCTTCCATCGCTCGTCCTACCGCTGTTGGTGCATCGTGACAAGCATCAAGTTCATTTTGCAAACGCTGAATTGTTAAAGCATGCTTCATGACCGCACTGTACTTGCTAAAGCTATACGTTTCATAAAATTTATGGATAATTGCTGTTTCAATCACACATAAATTATTCACCCACTGCTCAATCGTTCGATATGTATGCTCGTATGCGGCAATCTCCTGTTCACAACGCTCAACAATCCCTTGCGCTAATTTTTGAATAAGTACGATATTTCCCGCATGCGCTAATAGTTCATAATAGCGTCCGCTATAATAATCACCCGCTAATACCGTTAATTGCTGTGTCTTTGATGTCGCATCTTTTTCTTTAATTTTATCATGCTCAAACAAAGAGGCCTGAACGATTCCTACAGTTGTTGCACTTTCCTGTATACTTTCATGCCACGTTTCTCCGTTTAAAAATGGTAAAAGCAAGAAAAACAGTTGATTTTCATCAACGCTTGGGGCTCCCGTATATTGCAGTAAAGCTCTATGACGAACACGCACGAAAATAGACTCTTTTAATTGTTGGATTGCTTGTTGAATATTTGTTGCATGCATAGATCTCTTACTCCATTTCGTTAAAGTAACTAAGCCCCACTTCTGATTAGGCGGTGCCTACTATTTTTTTGAGCCACTCTCAATCGTTCCATGTGCAGAGTGGATTTTGGCTTTTCCACGAATTTTCATTGCAGATGTGTGCTCTGTAAATTGAGCAATCATTACTTCCCCTGCATCCAATTTTTCTGAATGATGAAATTTTGTATCAGAGCCACGCGTTAAGCCAATTACATGCACACCGTCTTCTTGCGCCTCGATTACAATATATTCTGGTTGTGTCATTTATTTTCCCCCACCCGAGATTTTCTTTATCTATCATATCATAAAATGACAAAAATTAAGACATTTGAATAAACGAAATAACCTCTCTACGCTTTACTTCGTCTTCCTCATAAATTCCGCGCGCCACAGATGTTACCGTTTTTGAACCTGGCTTTTTTAAGCCGCGCATCGTCATACACATATGCTCTGCCTCAATGACAACATAGACACCCTTAGGTTGTAACATTTCCATCATCGTATCTGCCACTGTCGAAGTAATGCGCTCTTGTAGTTGTGGTCTGCGAGCAACCGTTTCAACACAGCGCCCTAATTTGCTCAGTCCTGCTACTTTGCCATCCTTCGGTATGTAAGCGATATGTGCCTTGCCATAGAACGGTACAAGATGGTGCTCACACATCGAATAAAATGGAATATCTTTTACGAGCACTAGTTCCTCATGCTCCTCATGAAATACCGTACTAAAATAGTCGCGCGGGTCTTGCTCTAAGCCGCTAAACATTTCTGCATACATTTTGGCTACGCGCTTAGGTGTGTCAAGAAGCCCTTCACGTTCGACATCTTCTCCTACTGCTTCTAAAATCATTTTTACTGCTTCTTCAATTTTGTTTAAATCAACCTTCGACATATATAGCCTCCATCATCAAGTCCATTGACGTTTCTAATCAGTTACCCTCGGCTAACTCTCGTCCAGATTTTTTCGAGCTGAGACCTAAAATCGTCACAACGTGTGATAACGATCAATTGACCTGTGATTTGTAGGTCCCTCTTCAAAATCCGTGACATTCGCCAAAGGCTTTATTTTAATTTACTTGGTGTACAAACACCTAGTAAATCGAGCTAAATGAATCGTAGCATATCCTTACAATAAGTTCAAAGGGCACTTATCGAAATATATGAATACTAATGTAAACTTGAAAAATTTAATACAAAATAAAAAAAGAGCAGTTTTCAGCTTAAACTGAAGACTGCTCTATGTAACTGCAAGACGCTGAAATTATTTAACTGCGTCTTTAAGTGCTTTACCTGGTTTAAACGCAGGAACTTTGCTTGCAGCGATTTCGATTTCTTTACCAGTTTGTGGGTTACGACCTTTACGAGCCGCACGCTCACGAACCTCAAAGTTACCAAAACCGATTAATTGTACTTTGTCACCCTTTGCAAGAGCACCTTGAATTGTATCAAATACAGCTTCAACCGCTTTAGAAGCGTCTTTTTTAGAAAGACCTGCAGCTTCAGCAACAGAGTTTACTAATTCTGTTTTATTCACACCATTCACCTCCTCTCAAAGGGTCATGAACCTAAATCATGTAAAAAGAGTAACACATAGAAAACCGCTACGCAACTTAATTTAGCTATGTTTGTCCGAATAATAGCGTTTTTTTTTAATAAAACGCAAATAACAGGACAAAACGCCTAAAAATAGCGTTGTCCTGTCATCCAAAAGGAATTTTTTACTACTAAATAATAAATGTAATTAACCCTCTATCTCCCTCATTGACCATGCGCTCAATTGTTTGACGCATTCTTTTTTTAGCAGTTTTTGGTACAGTATTCATTTTATAACGAATGCTCTCCTTCAATACTTCATGAAGCGGCGTACCAAATAATTGCGTTTGCCATAAAGATTCGCGATCGTTTTCGAATGCATATTGTAAATCCTTTAACAATTGCTGACTATGGAATTCTGAGCCGATTAATGGTGCAAATTCCGATTCCATATCAACACGAATAATATGATATGATGGCGCTGTCGCTTTCATACGAACACCATAAAAATTATTTTGCTTAATTAATTCTGGCTCGTTCGGTTCAAATTCATCCATTGTTGGCAATGTTAGGCCATAGCCCTCCACGCGTGCTTGCTCAATGGCATCACGGAAGCGCGCCTGCGCCCTTTTTGCCTCAGATGCCTCTTTAATAAATAATAACCAATCTTTTTTGCTATCTATTGGCTGCTCTAGCCATTCGTTGCAAATCGCTTTATAAATATCATTTTGTATCGTTAAACGCACTGTGACAACGCCAAGACCTGCATCCACACGTCCAACTTCACAATTTTCTACGAAATCCAAGGCCTTCAAAAAGTTTGTTGCCTTTTCGACATCGCGAATTTTTTCTACATGTCCAACCATCTCATTTGCAGCTACTGTCAATGATTCATTGATATGATGCGTACTATCAAGCACATCTACCCAATCAGGCTTTTCAACTTCGATATATTCAATTGGAAACTCGTATAAAGCCTCCTGCAAAATATACGCAATATCAGATGTTGTGAGCTGATCGATGGACGTTGCAATAACAGGTACTTCATATGTCTCAAACAATTCATTGCGTAAATTGCGCGTTTCCTCTCGCGCTGGCATCGTACTGTTAATGACAATAACAAATGGCTTACCAATTTCCTTTAACTGCTCAATAATCGCCACTTCTGCTACTGCTGCTGCTTGGCGTTCAATTCCGTTAACAGTGCCGTCCGTTGTCACAACTACCCCAATATTCGCATGGTCACGTATTACTTTATCTGTGCCAATTTTTGCAGCATCTTGAAATGGAATAGCTTCTGTATGCCAAGGTGTATGCACATATTTCGGTCCATTTTCATCCTCATAACCCTTTGCCCCATCAATAATATAACCGACGCAATCGGCAAGGCGTATACGGAAGCTTAAACCATCGTCACCTATAGAAATAGGTGCTGCATTGGCAGGCACAAACTTAGGCTCTGCTGTCATAATCACAGGTCCTGGTGAGCTTTGTGGTAGCTCGTCCAAGGCGCGCTTACGATCATCTTCATTCATAATATTCGGTAAAACGAGAGATTCCATTACTTTTTTGACGAATGTTGATTTTCCTACACGGACGGGACCAACTACCCCAATATAGACATCACCATTTGTTCGTTCCGCAAGTTGCTGAAAAATTTGTTCGCTAATAGACGCTCCTCCTTTACTTGTTTAAACTTATGCCTAGCTGATAACAAATATGCGAAAAGGCTGTTCAAAAAGTGTACTGTAGCACTTTTCAAACAGCCTTTATTGTGAAAAATTATACTTTCTTTGAAAACTAAAGTGAACCATCAACTAGCCAAGACTTTCTTCATTGGCTAGCGATTGAGGAATGGAAGCTAAAAATTTCACATCAGGTTGACCGAAAGTAGAATTTTTACAAGCTTTTAAATCCCCAATGCAACTTCTTTGCTTTTGGTACAAAAAAATTGTTGCTATGAGATAAACTTTACTTCTTTGGCTCATACATAAAAATAGGCTCATTATTTTCATCAACTGTATATGGTAATGAGTATGCGGGAACAACAGGATAATGCTCTGCTAGTAGCATACGAATATCTTCACCTGGCTCTGGCTTCAACCCTTGTTCTTTTATAAATTGGTACAAATCGATTGAATAATCGACATACAGTTCCCCTTGTGTAGAAACAATAATTGGTAATTGATTATTTGAATACGGACTTGACACAGTAATATTTTCCTTATAACCAATTTTTTCGAAGTTAATCGTATAAATATACGGTGTCAAACTCTCTTTATATTGTGGGTATTTCGTACCAATAAAGCGTATTTTCACTTCTCTAATTCTTTCTGGTACACGTAAATCAACAAGTTTTACTGTTGGATTTTCTTCTGGTGTCCAAATAATATATTGAAAAATTCCACCTTTTTCAAATGAGTTTACCGGCGGTGATGCTAAATACTTGGGCACAAGCTTTTCAAAATCAATTAAATATTTAATAAAAATATCCGTATCCATATCACGTGTTTTTATCGGTAAAACGCCTGTATCTGCCTGAAACTCTGTTATGGCACGTTGTACGGCTGCCAATTGATCTACATCAGGTACTTGATTTTCAATCTTGCGCTCCTCTGGATACATACAAGCTGTCAAAATGAGCGTAGATAAAAATACTGTCACAAGCAGCGTCCATCTTGTTTTCATGCTAAAATTTCTCCCTCAATTATATTTTAATTTGGCCATGTCGCAACGATTAACACCATTAAAAACGCACCAATTGCTAACATTATATAGGCGATTAGCTTCAATATAAAAGATAAAAAGATATTGTTCACCCATTTGCGCGTTGCTGAAATAATAACAACTGATAGGAGCAACAAGCCAATCGAATAAAAGGATATCCACATCACATCAAGCGCAGGTATATGCGCTAATGGACCACGCGCTGTATTCAGTAGTAGGTAAGATGTGTCCAACATTGGATTATTCACGAATTAAAACCGCCTTTCTATATAACTATGTAGTCTCATGTATACCATTGTAAATTATATAACCAACCTAGACAAAATAATAGGGTTGTCCTCAAAGTTGGTAACCAAACTTTTCTGAACAACCCTTCTTATTTAGAAGCTTGCGCAATTTGTGGATAATTTATGACACTTTACTAAAACTCATCGATTTCTGGTTTTTTCATGCGAATCATTAACTCATCCACTGCCTCTTTAGATGTTTTATCGCTAAATAGCACATCATAAAGCGCCGCAGTAATTGGCATTGCCACATCGTATTTCAAAGCAAGTTGATGTGCAGCCTTTGTTGTACGTATGCCTTCAACAACCATGCCCATTTGCTCTAACACTTCTTCAAGCGGCATCCCTTTGCCAAGCATATTACCTGCACGCCAATTGCGTGAATGCACACTCGTACATGTGACGATTAAATCACCCATACCTGTTAAACCAGCGAATGTAAATGGATTGCCCCCCATCTTTACACCTAGACGAGTAATTTCTGCTAAGCCACGTGTAATCAAGGCTGCTTTGGCATTATCCCCATAAGCTAAGCCATCTGTAATTCCCGCTGCTAATGCGATGACGTTTTTCAATGCGCCACCAATTTCAACGCCAGTGACATCCTCACTTGTATAAACACGTAAATAACCGTTCATAAACAAATCTTGTACTTTTTCTGCTGAAGCAGGATTTTCACATGCTGCCGTTACGGTCGTTGGATGTTGTAACACAACTTCCTCCGCATGACTTGGCCCTGATAACACAACGATATCCTTGATTAAATCTGTGCCGAGGCTTTCTTGCATTAGCTCAGAGATGCGCAGTAACGTATCTGGTTCAATACCTTTCGATACATGGACAAACAACGTTTTTTCTTGCAGTAATTTCGATAGATTGCCACATACTTCTCGAATTGCCTTTGTTGGCACAGCTACAACGATTGTTGGTGCATGTTGTGCCGCTTCCGCAAGATTAGCAGTTGCAACTAGATTTGTTGGAAGCGTCGTATGTGGTAAGTATTTTTTATTCGTATGCTTTTGGTTAATTTCATCTGCTTGATCTTGTCGGTGCGTCCAAAGAAGCGTATCATGCCCATTTTCCGCAAGCACAATCGCTAATGCAGTTCCCCAAGAACCAGCGCCTAAAACCGTTATTCTCTCCATCTTTTTCCCCCCATTACTAATCGCGTGCGCGAGTAATTAAGCGAATCGGCGTCCCTTCAAAATCAAATGTTTCGCGAATGCGGTTTTCAAGGAATCGCTCATATGAAAAGTGCATTAATTCGGGCTCATTGACAAATACAACAAATGTCGGTGGTTGAATAGCTACTTGTGTTGCATAGTAAATACGTAAACGACGTCCTTTGTCAGCAGGTGCTGGATTACGAGCTACCGAATCCTCAATCACTTCATTTAAAATCGACGATTGAATGCGCATCGCATGATTTTCACTTACGCGTTGTACAACAGGTAAAATTTGGTGCACACGCTGCTTCGTTTTCGCGGAAACAAAAATAAGGGGTGCATAATCTAAAAATAAGAAATGCTCACGAATTTGCTGTGTGTAGAAATTCATCGTTTTGTCATCTTTTTCAATAGCATCCCATTTATTCACAACGATAATAACTGCTTTTCCAGCCTCATGCGCATAACCAGCAATTTTCTTATCTTGCTCCTGAATACCTTCATCTGCATTGAGGACGACTAAAACAACGTCAGAGCGTTCAATTGCTCGAAGTGCACGAAGTACGGAGTATTTTTCTGTCGACTCGTACACCTTACCTTTTTTACGCATCCCTGCCGTATCAATAATGACATATTCTTGACCATCATATGCATATGGCGTATCAATCGCGTCGCGTGTTGTACCTGCGATATCACTTACAATGACACGATCATTTCCTAAAAAGGCGTTCACTAAAGATGATTTCCCGACATTTGGTCGACCGATTAACGAAAACTTAATAACATCGTCGCCATACTGTACCTCATCCTCTTGTGGGAAATGCTTCGCACATTCATCAAGTAAATCGCCTAAGCCTAAACCATGTGAGCCTGAAATTGGCCAAGGCTCACCAAAACCTAATGCATAAAAGTCATAAATCATTTCACGCATATCTGGATTGTCGATTTTATTGACAGCTAATACAATCGGTTTTTTCGTTTTGTATAAAATTTTTGCCACTTGCTCATCAGCCGCTGTTACGCCTTCGCGACCATTCGTCATAAAAATAATAACATCTGCCTCATCAATGGCGATTTCTGCTTGTTGACGGATTTGCTCTAAAAAAGGCTCATCCCCAATGTCAATTCCACCTGTATCAATAATATTAAAATCATGTGTTAACCATTCAGCCGAACTATAAATACGGTCACGCGTGACACCTGGAATATCTTCCACAATGGAAACACGCTCTCCAACAATACGGTTAAAAATTGTTGATTTCCCTACGTTCGGACGTCCTACAATGGCGATTACTGGTTTTGTCATCTTGTACTTCATCCTTCCAACTTTCGAATCTCTACGTAATTATACACGAATTTTTTCATTATAGCATGTAATGTAAAAGTGAAAAACGGATAATCCCAATAAAATGTGGGAATTATCCGTTACATGCATGTAATTTATTCCTTTGTAAAGCCTTTTAATTTGTCCCCGATTACATCGCTAAACGAGAAACCTGTGTTTTCTTCTGGCAATTCGTAATCGAACTCTTCCTCTTTATCAGGGTTTTCAAGAAGGTCTTTAATGCTTAATGATAAACGCTTTTCTGTAGCGTTGACATCCAGCACCTTTACTTGCACCTCTTGCCCTTCTTTTAATGCTTCATGTGGTGTATTAATATGCTTATGCGAAATTTGCGAAATATGCACAAGTCCTTCTACACCTGGGAATACTTCGATGAAAGCACCGAATGACACCAGACGGCGAACAGCACCTGTTAAAACAGAGCCTTTCGCTACACGCTCCTCAATACTTTCCCACGGTCCAGGTAATGTATCTTTAATGGATAATGAAATGCGTTCATTGTCCGCATCAACAGAAAGAACTTTTACTTTGACAGCTTGCCCTTCTGTTAAAACAGTTGATACATCCTCTACATGATCATGTGATACTTGCGAGATGTGTACAAGTCCGTCTACACCGCCAAGATCAATGAATGCACCAAATGTGGCTAAGCGCTGAACTTTTCCTTCTAACACATCGCCTTGTTGTATATTTCCAATTACTTGCTTTTTCTGCTCGGCTTTTTCCTGTTCAACAACCGCTCTGTGAGATAAAATTAAACGGCCTTTTTCCTTATCTAGTTCCGTAATTTTAAAGAGCATCGTTTTGCCACGATAATCTTCAAAATCCTCTACGAAATGGTCTTCTACTAATGATGCAGGCACAAAGCCGCGAACACCTAAATCAACGACTAAACCACCTTTTACAACATCTTTCACTTCCGCTTCGAACGCTTCGCCTGATTCAAATTTTACGATTAAATCATCCCATGCTTTCAATGCGTCCACTTTACGCTTAGATAACACATACGCTTCGTCTTCCACTTTAGTGATTACCAACTCCAGTACATCGCCTACTGAAACAGCATCAGATGCTTTTTCAATGTGTAGACTTGAAAGCTCACTAATCGGAATAATTCCTTCAAATGGAGCTCCTTCAATAGAAACAGTAACAGATTTATCGTCCACCTGCTCCGCAGTACCTCTCACAATATCTCCTTCATGAAATTCCTTTTCTAACTCTAAGTTCATTTCTTCAGACATATGTAACCCTCCTTCGCATGTTCCACTTTTATTTTATTCGAAATAGTGAATAAAAACAAAAATTTCCCCTTTTGTCATCAAAAAATCTTTTTCAAACGACTTACATCACATCGTGTGCTAGCTTCAAAATCGCATCAGCCGCTTCATCAATCGTTAAATTTGTCGTATCTAGGTACACCGCATCTACAGCTTGAATTAATGGTGAAGCCTCTCTTTCACTATCCAGTTTGTCCCGAAGCGCAATTTCCTCTTGTAAACGCTCAATCGATGATTCAATGCCACGACGTTCATTATCGAGATGGCGACGACGAGCGCGCTCCTCTACAGAAGCGGACATAAACACTTTTAATTCCGCATCTGTTAAAACATGTGTGGCAATATCTCGTCCATCCATTACAACAGCGCCACCCGCTGCTAATTGCTGCTGCATCGCAACTAACACCTCACGTATATTAGCATGTGCAGCTACTTGCGAAACATTCGCGGTTACTTCATTTGAGCGAATAACATCTGACACATTCACACCATCTACATAAACAAGCTGTCCATTAGTAGACGGTTGTAATTCAATTTTTGTTGCACTTAACATATTCTCAAGTGCATCGCTATCATCTAATTGTATGTTTTGTTGCATCGCTTTATGCGTAACAGCACGATACATCGCTCCTGTATCGATGTATGTAAAATTTAATTTTTCTGCGACAATTTTTGCAATTGTACTTTTCCCTGCACCAGCAGGACCATCAATTGCAATTTGAATTTGCTTTGCCATTATCTATCCCTACTTTCCTTACCATTACATTATATATGAAACAAAGCTGAATCGTTAGCTAAATCACTTGAAAATAGGCTGCAAAGAAAGGCAAGTATTCCCCTGCTTTTCTTACAGCCTTCACTTTATCCCGCATTAACGGACAGTAATGTTTTATGTAGTGGGGGATGAGGAAAACCCCCACTGATTGAAGTTTCACTTTATAATTCATTCAATTCTTTTTTACGTTGCAACAATTGACGTTCGAAACACAAACGTACAATCTGTTGCTTATCAACGTCATCTGTATCCGTAAGTTGAATAGACGCGATTGTTCGTTCATTTTCTTTAAATATCCGAACAATGCGTGCATCTGTTTGAACATATTTTATCTCGCCATTGACAAAAGGTAGGACAATCGTTAATTGAACTGTGTCACCTTCTTTAAACTTTACCAGCTCAGTTAAGCGGACCGACAATCCTCCTGCACTTATATCTTGCGCAATAAATTGATAGCAACTACCCTGATATTCGATCGCTACATCAATAGCCGTTTCAATACGTACAAATTCTCTGCGCTGAATTTTTGTAAATTCATTTGCTGGAGGCGATGATAACATCACCATCGGTATGCGATCATTTTTTCGTCCCATCACTTTCGTCGTAAAGCTATAGCTATTACCTTCTGTATAAAATACTGCGTGAAGCTGCGTTCCATCAAGTAAGAACGCTGTCTTTTTTGTGAAATCATTAATCGGATAGTCCACGTAAATAATATCGTTTTCTTTTTCCACTACTTTACATCTAAACTTTTCCATGCTTTCTGTATACATTGGCTCTAACATTAACATCGTTCCAATTTTCAATTCCATGTTTTTCTCCTCGTGCGTTGAGATTTTCTATGTCTATTATCGCACGGAGGTTCTAATTTATCTATACTATTATTTATCACGATTCAGCAGGATTATGGCTGGTGAGATGAATGCTTTATACTTTGATTCAGCAGGATACGCTAGGCAAGAAGAATTTCATCTAATGACACTCGCGGCGCTCTTAGACTGAGTTCCTCTTTTCACTGGGTGTTATATAAGCATTCATCTCGCTATCTATCGAGGAATTTTTGGTACATATCACATCGCTGCTGTCATTTCACTTTCACGTACTAATAATTGTCGAAGCATGATAAATTAGACGAAAATATTGGTTAAGCTAATGTATCAATTTGAACGACTTCATGCGTCGTAGCATCTATAACTACACGAAATGTATCGTACTGCTTGTCCGGTAGCCTTGCAATAATTTCATAACATAAACGTAGGTCATATGCATCATTTTCAGTATAAATTTGCTTCTCATCCTCTATCACTACACCTTCACCGAAAAACGTTGACCAATCAATCGGTTTTAGCTCCTGCTCTTTAATTGTTTCTTTTTGAATATATTCCATCGCATTAATGCCGAGCACTTCCCCACTATCCTTTGCGACTTTTACTTGGATGCTGTCAGGATAGACGAGTGCGTCATCTACTTTACGTGTGAAAACAAAATGCCAAGCAATATGATTTTCTCGCATTTCGGTCATAACCGTATCTTCATAACCCGCATCTGCCATTATTTTTTCCGCTGCTTGTAAAACTTCCTCATGTGATAGTGCTGTATTTTTCATTGGTCGCTCCAATAAGAAAGACAAAATATGTCCACCTTTTTCCGTAATATCCGCATAGCCTATACGCGAACCTCTAACAAATTGAATATGATAAAACGGATACGGAGCATCCTCTCTACTTTTTGTCACAGTCATTGTTGCATCACTAATTAATGGGAATACCGCTTTTAATCTTTCCAGTGCTTGTGCCTTCGTTAACGGCTCATCCATTAAATTCTGGAGTTCACGCTTTTTCTGATAGTCACTTTCACTAGCAGTTAAAGGAAAATCCGTTTCATTAAAGCTTTTTAAATCAGCTGACACCTTGGAAAATGATGAATCTCCCACTTCATCAGCCGTTATTTTTGACCATTTTCGATAATCACCATCCTGCTGGAAATAATTAGATGTAGCAACAGTCCACTCTTCTGTTAATGCATGCAAATTACCATTAACAGCCGTCATCTTTTCTCGCCATTCTGTCGCATCTTTGGAAGCTGCCGTACGCTTTGCTTCATCGCCAATACGCCCTAAATAACGCATCCAATCATTTGCTACATCTTGATGTAAAGGCAGGCGTGAAACTGCATTGCGCATATCACTGCTAACACGCCAAATTGTATCTAACTCTTTATGCAATGCTTTTTCATCTTGGAAAAGCATCGATTTCGCAATAGATGAGTGTAATAAAGAAAGCTTCTCTGAGGCATTTGTCAACTCGTTTGTATAATGGGCATGTACAGCCCTTTCCAATGAACGCTGTTTTGTCGTCACATCATACGCATAAACAGCTAAAATCAATACAACAATACCTAATAAATAAACTGCGTTTTTCATATTTCACCTCTAATAGCAAAAGATATGCTGACCTATTTGCTTAATTTGTGGACGTGTCCAAATCCATTTGCTCGTTGCTGTTTTTGGGTTGAAATAATAGAGTGCGTTTTCCGTTGGGTCCCAACCATTCATCGCATCAAGAACAGCTTGCTTCGCTCGCTCATTTGGCGTTAACCAAATTTGTCCATCCGCCACAGCAGTAAAAGCAAGTGGCTGGAAAATAATATCGGAGATAGAGTTTGGAAAGTCAGGAGATTCAAGTCGGTTTAAAATAACTGCCGCTACAGCTACTTGCCCCTCATACGGCTCACCACGCGCCTCGCCATAAACGGCATTTGCTATTAACTGCAAATCGCGCTCGGTATAGTTCGCTGGAAGCTGCATAGAGCCACTACTTGAATTATTTTTACTGCCGCTCGTACTACTTCCTCCACCTTTTACTTGATGTTCAAGTGGCATCCCACCATAATGTGTAAACTGGCTCCCTTTGGAAATGTTATCCTTTACAAAGCTTTCGTTATAGTTTGACTGTGCAACTAACTTTTTCTTTGTTGTATTTCCAGCGATACCATCAACCTCTAAGCCGTAGCTTTGCTGGAATTCACGCAATGCCCAATACGTACCATAACCAAATTTGCCATCAATCTTGCCATGATAATAGCCTAAATATTGCAAACGAGCCTGTAGCTCAATGACATCATCTCCAAATGCCCCTCGCTGAATCACTTGCGCAGAAAAGGCATCGGATTGCTGTGGCTGTATAAGAAATAGACTAAGTAGCAAGACAATGAATAATTTTTTTCTCATGCACACCTCTCCTTTTTTCATAGCATGCGGAGTGTGCATTGATTTATACATGTTTTTTTCATTTCAACAGAAAAGGAGCTGTCAAGAAAGCGTAAAATCACTTCTCAACAACTCCACAATCGAGTTTTCCTTATTCATTGTAGTTTCTTCAATCAAACAAAAGGTCACAGCTCGTCAATATCTATTATTTTCAATTAGATGCTCAATTAAATGCTGGTGAGCAAGCTTCACTTTGCGCAAGCCAAACCACCATAAAAACAGCATAAACGGTACCATTAAATAAATAAAATTGCCACCCAGTGTCCAAATTAAATTATAAATAAAATGCAGCGCAATCGGAGTGAAAATTGATAAACATAAATATTCCTTCCACTTATTATTATTTGAAAACTTACTTTTTCCAAAATAATAGCCCATCACCACACCAAATAATGCATGACTTGAAACAGGAAGTAACGCTCTAACAAAGGCGGTATCTAAACCAAATGACAACAAATATAAAACATTTTCAACAGTCGCAAAGCCTAAGGAAACAGCTGCACCATATAAGATGCCATCATACGGATCATCAAATTCAACATGACGAAAAATAAGCACAAAAATAATCAACCATTTAAAAAACTCTTCAATTGTGCTGGTAAACACAACATTTGTCATAAATGGGCTCGTTATCGTGCCTTCTTCCTGCACGACATATTGAATAAATAAAATAGGGAATGTAATAATCGCCCCATATACAAATGCCTGAATCAATGTTCGACGTGGCTCTGTTGCCATTTGATTACGCATATAAAAATAGCCTAAAAGAGCTAACGCTGGAGCTATCGCTGCTGATAATAATATGAACATAGTATAAGCTCCTTTTCTCTCTATATGAAAACGTTCTTAACAATTTATATTAGATATTTGTTATTATAACATTAAATGCATCCATTCTGATTTCAAAAGGGGATTTTTATGTCAAAAAAAACAATTTTATTAATTCATACAGGCGGCACGATTTCTATGCAAATGAGCGCTGAAACAGGCGCAGTTGTACAAAATGAGCAAAATCCGCTGACAGCAGAGAAGCATATGCTATCGACATATGCAAATATTATCGAGGTGGAGGCTTTTAACTTACCCTCACCACATATTACACCAAATGAAATGCTGTGCTTGCGCAATTGCATTGCCGAGCATGTCGATAAATATGCAATTGATGGTGTTGTCATTACACATGGTACAGATACGTTAGAGGAAACAGCGTACTTTTTAGATTTGACAACACGCTATAATTTCCCAATTGTTTTAACAGGGGCAATGCGTTCATCCAATGAACTTGGTGCAGATGGGGTTTATAATTTAGTAGAGGCGGTACGTGTTGCTTGCTCACAGGAAGCGCGTGAAAAAGGGGTACTTGTTGTGATGAATGATGAAATTCATCACGCATTTAATATTACGAAAACATCGACTTCAAGTGTCAACACATTCCAAAGCCCACAATACGGACCAATCGGCTTAATTACAAAAAAGACGGTGCATATCCATCATATGCCTGTCAAACGCCAATTTGTCGAAGTGGAAAAAATCGAAAAGCGCGTCGCTTTATTGAAAGCTTATGCTGGTATGGAAGCAGATTTAATTGATGCGGTGGCAACGCTCCAATATGATGGACTTGTATTAGAAGGCTTTGGGCAAGGCAATGTCACACCTGCTGTGGCAGAGCGTTTGAAAAAACTTGTCGCAGACGGTATGCCTGTAATTCTTGTATCACGTTGTTTTAATGGCATCGCAGAAGGTGTTTACGGCTATGAAGGTGGCGGCAAACAACTAGAGGATGTAGGTGTCATTTTCGCCACAGGCATTAACGGACAAAAAGCACGCCTCAAACTATTAATTGGCTTAAACCAAGTGCATGGCTCTGTTGAGTTGAAGGAGTTTTTCTAAAAAATAAAATAGCTACCTGCAAAATCATTGTAGGTAGCTATTTTGTTATTCTATCGGTAAGTTTTGCGGTTCTATCAGCAAGTTTTAACATTCTATCAGTAACTTTGGCACTTCTATCAGTAACTTTGGCACTTCTATCAGTAAGTTTCGCAGCTCTATCAGCAACTTCAACTTATATCGGCGACTTTTCAAATATACCCGCGGGTTGCTTAAATCAATAGCTCCCCTCTCTATTCTTCATACCCTAGCACAATCCCTTGCATAGCCTCCATTGGAATCAAGCCAAAATAACGGCTATCATGTCCACGCCACCAGCAATCTACCAATACAAATACCGTATTGTCCTCTACTGTTATGGCTGGCATTGATTCATTAAAATATTTTTCTGCATGATTCATGCGTTTTTCTGGCGCTACTTCTTGAAAATATTGCTCTTTATTCATACCAAATTGTGTCGCTTCTCCATAAAATGCATCCAGTCGTTGCCCGTCAATATATACTTTGCCTTTTTTTATTTCTAGTGTTTCTCCAGGTAAGCCGACAACACGTCCAAGAGTTGGGTTTGCTAAATTAGCATTTTCTTGTGTAAATTGTGACGCTATTTCATAATAGACAACCATACCTCGTTGCAGTGTAGGAATATTCTCAGATATAACAAGCTTGCCATGCTCATGGCTTTCAAAATCATGGTTGCCCCGGTCCATTGTATCGAAGAGCCACTCTACTAAATAAGTATCCACTGTTTGCTCGACAGTTGGCAATTTTTCTGGCGTTGTTGTATCGGCAAGCACCTTTTCCTTTTGAAAAGTAATGAATACAACAATCACAATTATAGCTACAAGTAAACTAATTACTACATAATTCTTTTTCATCTATAGCCCTCTTTTCTGTGAATTGGTTTAACTTATCACAAGGCGCTTGTAATGAAATACAAATCTCTTTCTTATCGTAACATAAGAAGAAAATATTCACATTAAAAGCTTTTAAATGTAGGCGGAAAGCCAATTTTAATAAAAACAAGCTCCCAATAAGATAGATGAAAAATTCATCCAATCCAATTGGGAGCATATTAAATTTAAGGGCGTCGTGGTACTTTAATTTTCCCCTGTATTGCCTTCGCAATCATACCGCCATGAAAACGTCCATTTTCAATAAAAATCTCATTGGCATTATTGCCTGCCGCAATAACGCCTGCAATAAATAAATTGGGGACGTTCGTTTCCATCGTCTCCTCATTAAAATGCGGGCGACCTGTTGCTTCATCGATAGCCACACCCATTGCACGAATAAAATCATGGTCAGGATGATAGCCTGTCATCGCAAAGACGAAATCATTCACTATATGCTGCTGCTCGCCTTTTTGACGAATGACAACTTCACCCTCATGAATAGACTCCACTTCGCTTTCAAAATACATGGTAATTTCACCTGATCGAACTAAAGCGTCAAATTCTGGTAGCACCCAAGGCTTAATGCTTGGTGAGTATTCGCTACCACGATAAACAACCGTAACATGAGCTCCTGCTTTTTGTAGCTCTAATGCTGCATCCACTGCTGAGTTTTTTCCACCAATAACCAATACCTTTGTATCGAAAAACGGATGTGCTTCTTTAAAATAATGATAAACCTTTGGTAAATCCTCACCTTGAATGCCCAGATAATTCGGATTATCATAATAGCCTGTCGCGATGATTACATGGGGTGTTTCATATACTGCCTTGCTCGTTGTAACAATAAAGATGCTACCGTTCTTCTGGATCTTTTCAACCTTTTCAAAACGCTGAATATTGATCTTTTTCGCTCGCACTACTTCACGATAATAGACAAGCGCTTGATTGCGTCGAGGTTTTCGCTCCTCTACAATAAACGGCACATCGCCAATTGCTAACTTTTCACTCGTACTGAAAAATGTTTGATGCGTGGGGTAATTATATAAAGAATTAACAATATTACCCTTTTCAATAACGACTGGCTGTAAACCAATTGCCTGTAACTCCATTGCCGCAGCTAAGCCACAAGGGCCGCCACCTACAATTAAAGCATCGACTTTTTGCATACTACAATCTCCTCTTTCAACTAGTTCATTTTATCCCTTATTAACAAGTTTTTCTTTATTATTATGAGAACATATAAAAACTGCCATATTCACTTTACTCAATTGTCACATCGATTACGTGACATTCGGGTTTTGCACCTAAACGCAGCGGTAGCAATGTTGTACCATAACCATTGCTAATCAAGGTTGGAATACCGCTACGTACAGAATAAGAGCCTTTTGGGTGTAAACCAAGTTTCCAAAGGCGAATTTGCCCGCCATGCAAATGCCCCCCCATCATTAACTGTGGGGTAAAGTAATTTTTTACGCGATAAAAGATTTGCGGATTATGTGAAATAAAAAGTGTAATATCATCCTTTTGGCATTTCGCAAACGCCTGCTCAAAACTATATTTTTTCGTGGATGTATCATGAATGGCGCTCAGCCATATACGATTTTTTCCAGCGAGTAATTGTGCGTCATTTTCAAGTATTGTAACATTCATTTCTGTCAATAGATGACGCAAACGCTGTTCTCCTACTTCATGATCATTATTTCCCCATACAAAATAAATTTGACCAAGCTGCTGAAGCTGCTGAATGTTGCTGCACACTCGCTCAAATGGCGTGCGCCGATCACATAAATCTCCGCCGATAATGACTGCATCCACTTTTCCTATTGTTTGTAACATTCGTTCATCAATACGTCGTAAATGAACGTCTGAAATAAAAAAAATACGCACGCTTTGTGGGGTTTGGCCTTGCAATTGTAAAGTATGGTAGCGCACATTATTTTCAAATGCCTGACGCCACATATGCAAAATACACATGCAAATAATCCCTAATCCTATCAATATCAACTTCACACTTCAAAACCCCTATTCGATGGCATTTCTTAAGGAAACAGGGCTATCTAGAAAGATCAAATCCTTCTAGATAGCCCTCTTAGTATATGACAAAAATCATTTCTTCCATAAACATTTGTGCTGTCACTGTACTACTTTATTGTGGAATAATCAGCGTTTGTCCAACAACAATATTTTCAGAACTTAAATTATTCGCCTGCATAATTTTTTGTACGCCATTTCCATCGCTATAATATTTTAAAGAAATACGATATAAATTTTCATTTGGCTGCACGACATGTGTTTTGGCAGCTGCTAACCTCTCGGCATCTTCCTTCGCCTGTTTCTCGGCCTGCGCTTTCGCTGCCGCCTCTTTTTCAGCTTTTGCCTTTGCTGCTGCTTCCTTCTCTGCCTGTGCCTTTGCTATCGCTTCTTTGTCAGCTTTCGCTTTCTCCTCAGCTTCCTTTTCAGCTTGTGCTTTCGCTGCCGCTTCTTTTTCAGCCTTTTCCTTTGCCGCTTCCTGTTCTTCTTTCTCTTTTTCTGCTGCCGCTATTTGTTCCTCGTTATTTTCAATCGATGGCTTGTTTGGCTCCACCGTAACCGAATCTTCTTTGTCCACTGCTAAGCTTTTCGGCTCATAAAAGAAATGAACATAGCCTAAGAAGAGTAAAGGTATAAAGATAAAAAATATTGTCATATTTCGAATAAGTCGGCTTTTTCGCTGTCTAGGCTTTTTACTTGTGCGTGACTTTCGTTCTAATGGCCCGTCAAACTCAATTTCTTGACGGTGTTCTTCAATTTTTTCTCTGTAATTTTCTTGTGTCACTACACACTCCTCCTTACACTAGCTATTATTCTATAAACATATTATGACTAAATTCTACAAAAAAATCAATTGACCATAGCTTAATTCCGTTCGTTGTTATAAATGTTAATTGTCCTTGGAATCTATTGCGCTTCAGCTAACAATATGTGCTGCAAACGTTCCTGCCATGTCAATCGCAGCTCTGACGCTTCAGCACTTTGCTTTGCTAACAATATTTCATCAACAACCAGCCCGCAATTCTGACAGCAGTTTGACATACTTTCTGTTAACTGCTGACCAAAATAATGGACAAGTTGCTCACGCATACAAGTAGCCGATTGGATAATTTGTAGCATTTCATGTACCGCTTTATATTTAGCCACTTCCATTTGCTGCAATCGCTGTTGCACCGCCTCGCTGCTTTCCTGCTGCATCCAATAATGTAAAACACGGAAGGCTGTTTCAGAAATTTCACCAGCCTCAACTATGCGCAACGGATTGTCCCGATTTGCAGCATAGCGTTCAATATGTTGCGCTTTCGGTAAATCCTCCGTCACGATAAATTGAGCAAATTGCTCATCTCCCTCTGCATACAAAATGCTGGCGACTGCCGGCTGTCCATCCCTGCCTGCACGACCAATCTCCTGCATGTAATTGGCAATATTAGCAGGCATAAATTCATGAATTACTTGTCGAATATTCCCTTTATGTATCCCCATGCCAAAAGCATTTGTGGCAACAATCCAATCCAGCTTGCCAACTAAAAATTGCTGCTGAATAAATTGGCGATCCTCGGCCTCCTTCCCTGCATGGTATGCAGCAGCGGCAAGGCCTTGCTCTAGCAATGCCATGCTAATTGCCTCCGTTTTACCGCGCGATTGTGTATAAATAATACCTGGACCTTCTGTCGCTTGCACATGTTCCAGTATCCAATTGATTTTGTCATTTTTATGCTGAAAAAAATGCTTCGCCAAATGAATATTTGGGCGATTGACAGAATGTAAAAAATAAAAGGGTGACTGCATATGTAAATACGTTTCAATATCTTGCAACACCGTTTTCGTCGCCGTTGCAGATAAAGCTAAAACCGGCGGCTTGTGCTGCGTCGGTATAATTTCGCCTAAACGCAAATAATCTGGTCGGAAATCAAAGCCCCACTGTGAAATACAATGTGCCTCATCTGCTACGATTAGCCCTAATTTCATCGTGCGAAGTCGCTCCTTTACTTGTGGCTGCATCAGCATTTCTGGCGATGCAAAAATAAAGCGATATTCATGTAGATAATGAAGAGCATAGCGCTTTTGCTGCGCACTTAAAAATGAATTTAGCGCAATAACACGTTTTTCGCCAAATTGCTTCAATTGATCCACCTGATCTTGCATCAAAGATAGCAGCGGTGACACAATCAGTACGGGGGCATCCAATAAATAAGCTGGCAGCTGATAGCACATGGATTTGCCCATACCTGTTGGGAGCAATGCCACTACATCCCGCCCTGCTAAAAGCTGCTCAATCACTTCCTTTTGCCCCGTTCGAAAGCTCGTATAGCCAAAATGCTTTTGCAATGCTTCCTCCAACATTTAATTGCCCCCTCTCGCTAATGCTAGACGTAATTGGAAATAAGAAAGATGCGGTAAAGCCTCTCGCAACACTTTTAATTTTTTCGTAGCATATGTCGAAACAGTATGCTGTACTTGCACAAGCTCCTCCTGTTTAACAAAATACTCGATTGGAAATGTCACATCATTCATCGCTAGCTCAACAAAATGATCCTCAATCGTGCTTTGCTTTAAATTTCTTCTATACGCAATTTGTTCAAGAGAAAAACCTTGTTCAAAAAGCTTTGCCGTTTGATAGGCTGATTCTGTTAGTGGCATCTCGATGCGGAGCTGCTGTGCAATATCAGCTAAATATGGATACTGTGCAACCTGCTCAAGCCACTGATGTAAGGCCGAAATATAGAGAAGCTGCATATCCATCTCCGTACGCCCCGCTTGGTTGGCAAGTTGCTGCCACGTAAAACCTGGTAAATCAACACCCGTTAAACGGTTGATTAATAACTCTCGCTGCTCCTCTGTCACAGTTAAGGTCTGTAAGCTATTCGTTATTTCCTGCAATAGCAAGACTTGTAAGGCACCTGACTGATATTGATGACGCACTAAAAATTGACGAACAAAAGATTGGATTGCCTCGTCACGTTGAATTGGGATAAATGCTTTTATATGAGCGGATTGATGCGATAATGCTTGCACAATCAACGAAAGGCGTGCATAAAAAATATGTTCATTGCCTCGGTAATGCCAGCCTGCAAACGTACAAGGCGCACCTTGCTGCGCTTGCGTCATACCGCTTGCTGTCAATGTATAATAGCCCGTTTCCTCCATGTGTAAGTAGCCTGCTGCTATTAATTTCTCAACAAATTCATCGAATGTTTTCCTTGAAAGCTTGGGCAGCACACTAAAATAACAATGCAAAGAAAAAATGCCTACATCCTGTATCGTTTGTCCTGATCTTTTGCCACGCAACAAATGATAAGCAGAGGCGACCGTTCTTTCATTATTCAATTTCAGGAAAATATCTAATAAAATTTGCTGAAAAATCACTGTGGTCCCTCGCCTTCTTTCGACAATTTACTTCCAGTATAACGCAGCTCCGTAAAAAAGCCTATTGCGCTCTTTGCTTCATTAATTTATTCTCTAAAAGTCATATTGAAATTTTTGTAAAATAGTGATTATCGAAACAATATGCCCTTCAAAAATAACTATTTAGAAGAATACAAATAAAGCTTAGAGATTTCATAAAAGCTTAACATTTTCAAGGAATCAAATGGTTACTTCTTATTTTTATTCATGCTACAATATGGTTGTACTACATTTATTAGGAGGTTTTATAAATGAAAGCAGCACGTTGGCATAACGCACGAGACATTCGAGTAGAAAATATTGACGAGCCTGTCATTGCTTCAGGAAAAGTGAAAATCAAAGTGCATTGGACAGGTATTTGTGGCAGTGATTTGCATGAATATGCAGCTGGGCCAATCTTCATTCCAGTAGAACAACCTCACTATGTTAGTAAAGACATTGCACCGATTGTTATGGGGCATGAGTTTTCTGGGGAAGTCGTTGAAATTGGTGAAGGCGTAACGCGCGTTCAAGTTGGCGACCCTGTTGTTGTAGAACCAATTCTTTCATGTGGCGAGTGTGCAGCATGTAAAAAAGGAAAGTACAATTTATGTAAACATTTAGGTTTCCACGGTCTTGCTGGCGGCGGTGGTGGCTTCTCTGAATATACAATGGTGGATGAGCATATGGTTCACAAAATGCCAGAAGGTTTATCCTATGAGCAAGGTGCACTGGTAGAGCCTGCTGCTGTAGCATTACATGCAGTTCGTCTAAGCAAGCTAAAAGCTGGGGATAAAGCCGCAGTATTTGGCACAGGTCCAATCGGATTACTTGTAATTGAAGCATTGCGTGCAGCTGGTGCATCGGAAATTTACGCAGTGGAACTATCTCCTGAGCGTGCAGCAAAAGCATTAGAGCTAGGGGCAAAAGCAGTCATTAACCCTGCTGAAGAAGATGTTGTCAGCCGCCTACATGAGTTAACAAACGGTGGTGTGGATGTTGCCTTTGAAGTAACAGGCGTTCCTGTCGTACTACAGCAATCCATTGATTCAACAACATTTGAAGGTGAGACAATTATCGTTTCAATTTGGGAAACACCAGCCTCTGTTCAACCAAACAACCTTGTTCTAGCAGAGCGTACAGTAAAAGGTATTATCGCATACCGCGATATTTTCCCTGCTGTGATGGAATTAATGACACAAGGTTATTTCTCAGCAGAGCAGCTTGTTACAAAACGCATCGGATTAGATGATGTTGTAACAGAAGGCTTTGAAGCATTGATGAAAGAGAAAAACCATATTAAAATTCTAGTCAATTCACAAGCGTAAAATAAAGGGCTGCCTGAAAAGATACTACACCTTTTCAAGCAAGCCCTTGTTAGTTTATATGGACGAATCTGCATATCTTGCGGGCGAATCTCGTTGTTTAACGGGCGAATCCGCACTTCTTGCGGGCGAAATTCGTTGTTCAACGGGCGAATTCATCTATCTTGCGGGCGAATCAATACTTTCGAACTAACTCATTTCAAAATACTCGCTTCGTTAGGCTAAGCGTTTCTCGCGTAAAGTTTGCCCTTGAATAATGGCAAATACCCCAATCATTTGCATCATTGTTTTCACAATAATTTGCCCTATAATCGCTGCTGGCACTGCTGCCCATGGAATAAAACCTGCACCAAGCGGACTTAGTCCAATAATCACGAAAACGGTTGAATCAAGCAGTCCACCTACAATGCCACTATAAAGTACGCGCCAAGCCATTGGCAGCTTCAAACGCGTATAAATTTCTGTATCCGCTGTTTCTGAAATAATAAACGACAAGGCAGATGCTGCCACAATCATCAATGTATCACCTAGTGAAAACGATACAGCCCCAGATAAAAGCAAAGCGGTTAAAATAAATAAATACGTTTTTTTACGCCCATATTTATTTTGTACGAGATCGCGGAAAATAAATGTTGCCCCAACAAAAAACGTTCCCATCGGCACGATAAACATCCCGATTTCAAACGGTGCAAAACGCGCTGTCACGACATTCGCAATAACAATCGAAGCTAAATAACAAAAAATTCTCATGCCTCTTGCCCCGCTTTCGTCGCTAAGTACGTTTGAAGCCCGTTTTGACGTAGTTTACATGCAGGGCACTCCCCACACCCATCCGCTATAATTCCATTATAGCAAGTAAGCGTTTGTTCTCGGATAAAGTCCAATGCATCCAGCTCATCTGCGAGTGCCCAAGCCTGCGCTTTATCTAACCACATAAGTGGCGTATGTAAAACAAATGTGTCATCCATCGCTAAATTAAGCGTTACATTTAATGATTTAATAAAAATATCTCGGCAGTCAGGATAACCGCTAAAATCGGTTTCACAAACACCTGTTACAATATGCTTTGCCCCAATTTGACTTGCCAAAACACCTGCGAATGATAAAAACAGCAAATTGCGCCCCGGTACAAAAGTCGATGGTAGCCCTCCGTCTTGCCCTTCCTCAATTTCAATATCATCACGCGTCAATGCACTGGCTGCCAGCTGATTCAATAATGACATATCTAAAATATGATGCTTCACACCTAATTGTTGTGTAATTTTTTCTGCACATTCAATTTCTAAACGATGCTTTTGCCCATAATCAAATGTCACAGCCTCCACTTCAGCAAATTGCTGCAATGCCCAAAACAAACAAGTTGTACTATCCTGTCCACCGCTAAATACGACGATGGCTTTTTCCTTTTTCATTGATAAGCCTCTTTTCTTAGTTTTTTTCAGAGGGTTGCTAAAAACCTCTTTGTCTTAACGATTATCAATTTTCTCTGGGTATAAATCATGGTTCATTAAGCGATAATCTGCGATTTTTTCATACTTTGTCCCAGAGCGACCGTAGTTGCACCACGGGTCAATTGAGATGCCCCCGCGCGGTGTAAATTTGCCCCACACCTCAATATAGCGAGGGTCCAATAATTTGATTAAATCGTTCATAATAATATTGACGCAATCCTCATGAAAATCACCATGATTGCGGAAGCTAAATAAATAAAGCTTTAGCGACTTGCTTTCCACCAATTTTTTATCTGGAATATACGATATATACATTGTTGCAAAGTCGGGCTGCTGTGTAATTGGACATAAGCTTGTAAACTCTGGACAATTAAATTTCACAAAATAATCTCGCTCTGTATGTAAGCTATCTACCGCCTCCAACACTTCAGGTGCATATTGCATCGGATATTTCGTCTGCTGATTCCCTAACAATGTTAAATCTTCTAAACCTTCTTTTTCTGTACGACTAGACATAAAAAAGCCTCCTTTAAAGTTATGTACGACAAAAACTTTTAAAAGAGGCTCAGCTATTTTCTATATCACGTGTAAGATGAATCATCATCCTATCATAGTTTTTTATAGAGGGTATTAGCTATGAACCTCTGATATGAAAGTTTTACATACAACAGCCTATCAAACATTTAGAAGCACGTCAATGTAAATTTTACTATACTTGTTGGACAGTCAATTGTTCATTAAAAAGCTCAATAAACACGTCGACAACAGATGGATCAAAATGCTTTCCTCTTTGCGCTTTAATTTCTGCTATTGTCTCTTCAGGTGTCCATGCTTTTTTGTAAGGGCGCTCATGTGTCAACGCATCATAAAAATCAGCCAATGCGACAATGCGCGCCTCAATCGGGATGTCCTCACCTGAAATTCCAGCTGGATAGCCTGTCCCATCCCATCTTTCATGGTGTGCTATCGCGATTTTACGCGCCATTTTCAGCGTTGAAAATACGCTATCTGCTAAAATATCAGCACCAATCGTCGTATGTGTCTTCATACGCTCAAACTCATCTGCTTCAAAGCGACCTGGCTTTAATAATATATGATCTGGAATACCTATTTTTCCAATATCATGCAAAGGGGCTGCTAAACGAATGAGCTCTACCTCGGCTGGTGGTAAATTTAAGCGTTCTGCAATTAAACCAGATAAATACCCTACTCGCTGTGTATGCTCACCCGTTTCATCATCACGATACTCTGAAGCTTTTGCTAATAAGTTTAAAATTTCATGCTTCGCTTGCTGAAGCTCCTGTGTTCTTTGCTGGACTTTTTCTTCTAGCAATTGATTTTGTTCACGTAACTGCCCGTATAATAGACGTATTTGCAGCAAGTTCGTTATACGTAAAACAAGTTCAATACGGTCAATAGGCTTCGTTAAAAAATCGCTAATGCCCTCTTGAAATGCTTGCTTTTTTGCCTCTGGCGTTAAGTCCGCTGTTAACATTAAGACTGGTAAAATCGCATCTTTACTACGAATATATTGCAAAATTTGCATGCCATCCATACCAGGCATATGTAAATCAGTTAACACAATATCAGGCTTTATTTCCTCAAAAAGAGGCTGCGCTTGAAAAGGGTCCATCGTGCTATATAAATACTCAAATCCTGCTCGTCGTAAAATGCGTTCCAACAAGCTAACATTGTATTCTTGATCATCAACAATTAAAATTTTGGCTTGCTTTATTTCTTCCATTTTTTACGCTCCATTCATTCACTTGCTAATGCCTTGGCTATTTTTTCAAGCAAGCGCTCTAGTATAACAGGTTTTGTATCATAATCATCGCAGCCGGCTTGAAAAGCCTTTGCCTCATCATCCTTCATGGCATGGGCTGTTAACACAATAATTGGTATATGCTTCGTCTTTTCATTCGCCTTCAACTGCCTTGTTGCTTCCCAGCCATCTACTACTGGTAAACTTAAATCCATTAAAATCAAGGCTGGTTGCTGCTCATTTGCGTAGTCAATTCCTTGCTGTCCATCTTCTGCTGTCACTACTGAAAAGCCTTTGCGAGTCAATCTTCTTGCAAGCATATCACGATTCATTTCATTATCTTCTACAAGCAAAATAGTCTGCATTCTCTCAAAACCTCTTCTATTCTTTTGTTAATATTTGACCAATTTTTTCTAATAGCGTTTTATGTTTGAACATCCCTTTTTGCACAATGCTCTCCACATAGCTACTCAACTTCAAGTGCTCTTCTCCTGTTAAAGTTTTAGCAGTGACAACGACAACAGGAATATCACACCATTCTGCGGTTGCTCTTAATTCATTAATAAATTGAAAACCATCCATTTCAGGCATCATTAAATCAAGTAAAATTAATTGGGGTCTTTCGCTTTTCACACAGTCAATGGCATGTTGACCATTGTGAGCTTGCGTTACAGCATAGCCTTCTTTATTTAATAATTTAGTCATTAATTCGCTTGTCGTTGCATCATCCTCTACAACAAGCACTTTTAATTGCTGCTGATCTGTCATATAGCGCTCAAACGTACTCACTAATGACTCCTTATTAATTGGCTTTGTTAAATATTCTGAGGCACCTAGCGAATAACCTAAAGGCTCGTCCTTGACCATAGACCAAATAATAACAGGTATATGCTGTAGCTCTTCATCATTTTTCAAAGCATTCAAGACGCTCCACCCATCCATGCTTGGCATTAAAATATCTAAGCAAATCACTTCTGGCTGCAACTGTTTAGCCATTTCTAATCCTTCCTGACCGCTGGAAGCATAGGCTAATGTCCAATATTCGTTTGCTAAATAATGCTTCATTAGCTTGTGATTTAATGGGTCATCATCAATATGTAGAATATTCACTTTGCTCTTTTGTTCATACTTTTGCACTTCTTCCTTATTGCTTACTGGAAGTTCTTCTTTTGATATTGGTAACCAGCATGTAAACGTACTGCCAACATCGATTTTACTTTCGACACTAATTTCACCACCGAGCATTTCGCTAAAGCTTTGACTAATTGCCAAGCCAAGCCCTGTTCCGCCATATTTTCTCGTTGTTGAAGCATCTGCCTGTGTAAATGGCTGGAATAGTTTTTCTACTTGCTCAGGCGTCATACCAATGCCTGTATCCTGAATACGGAAGCTAAAGCCTGCTTGGCTTTCACGCACTTCTTCAGCAACCGTCAGCGTAACTGTGCCGTCTTTCGTAAATTTGCTCCCATTGCTAATTAAATTAATTAAAATTTGTCTTAACTTCGTTACATCTGTCGTCATTTCTCCGTCACTAATCGATGTGATTAGAGCATTATTATTTTGATCAACGAGAGGCTTTATCGTTGCAATTACATCTTGTATAAGTTGCTGAATCGACACCTTTTCAAAATGTACTTCCATTTTTCCTGCCTCAATTTTAGATATATCTAGTATATCATTGATTAACGCTAGCAAATGTCTTCCTGCATTGCGTATTTTATTTAAATCGTCAACAAATAATGGCTCCCCTATCTCCTCTGCTTCCTCAGCCAGCATCTCACTATAGCCAATAATCGCATTCAAAGGGGTACGCAATTCATGACTCATATTAGCTAAAAACTTGCTTTTCACCATATTTGCTTTAATCGCTTCATCATGTGCCTGCTCCAGCTGAGCTGTGCGTTCCTTCACTAGCGACTCTAAATTGCTGTTCAGCTCCTTTAACTCTTCATTCATCTTGTATATTTCTTTCGTTTTCTCTTCAATTTCCCAATCTTTAAATGAAATTTTATTTACCAAATAAATACCAAGCAAAGAAATAGTTAAGGAAAACAGTGTCCCTGCTGAAATAAAATAGCCTAAAAACTGCTGATTAAAAACGACACCTGTACTATACTTCATGCTCTCATCTACATAAAACTCTGCCGCATACATGCCCACATAGTGCATACCTGCAATCGCTGCTCCCATTACTAAGCCGCTGCCTAGCTTAGCATATATTTTCATAGCTCCTGCTCCACTTTTAAAGAAAAATGCCAGCCAGAGTGCAACAATTGAAGCGAGAATGGCAATAATGACTGAAAGCAGTACATATGCATAGTTATAGGAAATCCCAATTTGCATCGCTTCCATACCGATATAATGCATCGCTACAATACCTGTTGCTAATAAAATGCCAGCGCTTAATAGACGTGGCAATGTTAAACGGTCATTACGCCCTACTAAATGTAGCGCAAAAAACGAACCTATTACTGCGGCGATAACTGAAACAATGACAATCACAATATTGTACGGAACTGGTACAGGCAATGAAAATGCGAGCATCGCCACAAAATGCATCGACCAAATACCCATCCCCATTGCACTTGCACCAAATAATAACCAGAGAAGTCTTGATTTCCCCTTTAAATTACTAATTCTACCTACTAAATCAAGTACAGTGTACGAAGCGGCTACAGCTACAATATATGAGAAAATAACTAACAAAGTATCGTGCGAACCGTGCATATGTTCCATAAAAGCTCCCCTTTTATTCATTTCATAAGTCTTTTATCCTTATATAATTATTAGACAAAAGTAACTTTAACTCAATACTAAAATTGATTGCTTACTATTTTATTTTCTATATTATTGTTATGTACATAGCAATTTCTAAAACGTGCTACAGATTAGACATTTGTATGAAATCAAGCATTGACTGTTGAAAAGTATAGTGAACCGCTATAGAATAAGAAAGAAGCTTACGAGAAAGCGAATGGAAAAAAGGAGAGAATACAATGCCAAAATATACAATTGTTGATAAAGATACATGTATCGCTTGTGGCGCTTGTGGCGCTGCTGCACCAGATATTTATGATTACGATGATGAAGGGATTGCCTTCGTTATTTTAGATGAGAACATGGGCACATGTGCAATTCCAGAAGATTTATTAGAGGATATGCAAGATGCATTTGAAGGCTGCCCAACAGATTCAATTAAAGTAGCTGACGAATCATTCGATGGCGACGCATTGAAATACGAATAAAACTTCGAGGCTGAGATGAAAAACTAGCTTCGACAAATGATAAAAAGGCTGCACGAAAATTATGATTTTCGTGCAGCCTTAGTCTATATGTTGAATATTTGCTAAAAACTATGTGTACCTGTTGTTTCACTCTTCCCTTTGTCGCTATTTTTTCCGCCTGCTTTTTCTTTTCATCAACGATTGTTTTTATTGTTAACAAAGTAACTAAAACAATACAAACCATTTTTATTCCTGTAGACCAGTCTTGCCCTAAAACTAAAAAAATAATGGCTAATGTTAAAGACACATAAAAATGAGTTTTATAGGATTTTTTCGATAAAATATCCATAGCAAAAAAAATTAGAAATATCCCCATGAATGTGTATTTAGCTATTTCTAGTATTTCCATTTCAAACTCCCTTCTATTCACTTAATCATTCATACTTCAAAACAAATCTAGCAATGCTCCTTACAGCGCATCATCAAATTCTATTAGTATTCTTTGAGAATGGAGAAATAATATTGTCATCGCAGAAATGGTTATTACAATAGTCCTTGAAGCATATATCATTTTAATTTTAATAATTACCTAATAATACCACATTTTATTAAACAACCATTCATACAGCTTAAAATCTCACTAAACAAAATATTCATGCATGTTATATACCTTCTAAAAGAAGGATTTCCTGCTGGTTAAAATGGTTGAAGGCTTTCTCCATTAAGAAAAATCTATTGCGTGCTTTTTTCTATCATGTTATAGTTATTTTTAGTAGTTGGTACTAATAACAGATATTATTGTACTAAAGGAGTGCGAATGATGGATATTTTACAATTAAAAGATAAAAATGTAGTGGTAATGGGTGTAGCGAATGAACGCAGTATCGCATGGGGTATTGCGAAGAAATTATTTGAAGTAGGCGCAAATGTTATTTTCACATATCGTAAAGAACGTTCAAAAGGAAAAATTGAAAAGATGTTGGCTGATTATACAGATTATAAATCGGCTGTCGTTGAATGTGATGTGAATAGCGATGACAGCATTGCACAAGCTTTCGAGCAAATCGGTACGCAATTCGGCGCAATTCATGGTATCGTGCATTCCGTTGCCTTTGCACATGCTGATGATTTAAAAAACCGCTTCCATGAAACATCACGTGAAGGCTATGCCTTTGCCCAAGATACAAGTGCTTATTCATTAGTAGCTGTCAGCAAAGCGGCAAAACCTTATTTAGCAGATGGTGCATCGATTGTGACAATGAGCTATTTAGGCGCAGAGCGTGTGCTAGATGGCTATAATGTTATGGGTGTAGCAAAAGCAGCGTTAGAAGCAGCAATGCGCTATTTAGCAGCTGACTTAGGCGCTGAAAATATTCGTGTGAATGCCATTTCTGCTGGAGCTATCCGTACACTTGCCGCAAAAGGCGTGCCAAGCTTCAATCAAATTTTGCGTCAAATCGAAGAAAAAGCGCCATTAAAGCGCAACACAAACCAAGAAGAAGTAGCTGATATGACAATCGTGATGCTTAGCCACTTATCGCGCGGTGTTACAGGTGAAACGATTTATATCGATTCAGGCTATAATATTATGGGATAACAAAAAGCGATTTCGCAAAATACGGCGAAATCGCTTTTTCTTAATTATGTGAGTGTCTAGCATCCATAGGGCCTGTCCGAAAAGGTGTCACCTTTTTAGACAAGCTCCTATTTTGAGCTTAATTGCGCGAATGTGGTTGCCTTGCGGGCGAATTTTATTTTTTAACGGGCGAAAATGGGCGTTTTGCGAGCGAATTCAGCTATCTTACAAGCGAATCATTACTTTCGAACTAGAATTTTTGAAAACACTCGCTTCATCTCATCGTCTATATTTGTCACTTCACTTTCGCAACACAGAAAACATTACTGAACCTAAATGAACTCCACAAACTCATTCACAGGCTTACGGTAGCCGCGCAATCCACGGCTTTCTACCTTCTCTTTTCCAATCGTCATCATTAACACAATCTCTTCATTTGCAGGAATTTGCAGTAGTTCACGCACTTTTTCTTGATCAAAGCCGATCATTGGACATGTATCCCAGCCACGATTTTTTGCTGCAAGCATGAACAACATCGCAGATAAGGAAGCGTTGCGAATCGCTTCTTCCTTCATGAACTGCTCGCCGCGACTTTCATAAAACTCTGCGTTTTCTTTGACGATATTTTCTAACTCACAATCATTGATAACACCTAAATCACGCATACCCTCATTTAAAGCAGCAGTCGTTTTGTATGCATAGCGGTTCCCTGTAACGATAATAACAGCTGAGGCGCTATGCACTTTATATTGACCGTATGCCGCTTCACGCACTTGCTCTTTTTTTGTTTCATCAAGAACCGCAATATAATTTGTATGCTGTAAATTGAAAGCTGATGGTGCATATTTCACATCATCGAAAATTGGTTTTAAATCAGCTTCTGTAATTGAAACATCTTGTATAAAATTACTTGCTGAGCGGCGCTGCTCGATTAATTGTTGAAAATCCATGATTCTAGCTCCTTTTATTCGTATTCTTTTTCGAATGTTATCGTGCTACGTACTGTATCAATCGGTCTTACTAAGCTTTCAATTTGCTCACGCTTCGGCTCTAAAAATGGTGGTAAAGATAGCTTTTCACCTAATGTTTCATATGGCTCATCGCCCATAAAGCCTGGTCCATCTGTTGCAAGCTCGAATAAAATTTGTGGTGCAACACGTGTATAAAGCGATTCAAAGAAATGACGATTGACATAGCCTGATGTACGTAAACCGAAGCTTTCGAAATGTGTCTGCCATTCATTTAACATGGCGCGATCCTCCACGCGGAATGCTGCATGATGCACTGTGCCGAAGCCTTGGCGTGCATTCGGTAGTACCGTATTATGCTCAACGATAATTTGTGCACCGTTCCCACCTTCACCTACTTCAAATAAGTAAAATAAGTCCTCTTGCGCTATTTCAGTAAATAGCATCACTTTTTCCAGTACTTGCTTAAAGAAGCGAAAATCGCTAATACGAATAAATATCGGCCCAAGTCCTGTAATTGCGTATTCTAATGGAATCGGCCCCTTCTCCCAAGGTGTTCCTGAAGCAACGCCTTTATTATGTTCATCGGAAATTAACTGATAATGTTGATCATCAAAGTCAACAAATGACAATGTTTTTTTACCAAACTGCTCTTGTACACCCGTATGCACTACTTGTAAACGGTCGAAGCGTTTCACCCAATAATCTAATGCTCCATCTGTTGGCACACGAAACGAGGTTTTTGAAATTTCATTTGTACCATGCATACCTTTTTGGATGCCTGGGAAATCAAAAAATGTCATGTCTGTACCCGCTGAACCTTTATCGTCCGCAAAAAATAAGTGATATGTTTGAATATCATCTTGGTTTACTGTTTTCTTCACTAAGCGCATCCCCAGTACATTTGTAAAAAACGCATAATTTTTTTCTGCGCTACTTGTAATGGCCGTTACATGGTGGATTCCTTTTAAATGGTTCATTTGTTATACCTCCGTTTGATTTTGTAAATTATATTTCATTGAATATGGGCTTTTCGAAATTATCTTGAATTCGAGATAAATTTACCATAGATATTTGATAGTGTCAACAGCTAGCGAAAAAATATCTTGAATTCGAGATATTTTCCTTGCATATTATATTTTTGAGGAGTAAAGTGAGAAACAACAATATACAAGGAGCGATTGCTATGTATACAATCACAGGACATCATCATATTTCAATGTTATCCAAAAATGCGAAACAAAATAACCATTTTTATCGACATATTTTAGGTTTGCGCCGTGTAAAGCTAACGGTCAATCAAGATGATCCATCGATGTACCATTTATTTTATGGAGATACAACAGGTAGCCCAGGCACAGAGCTATCATTTTTTGAAATGCCATTCATCGGGCGTACACACCGCGGCACAAATGCCATTACACAAATTGGTTTACTTGTACCATCAGAAGAAAGCTTAATTTATTGGCAACAACGCTTTAAAAGCTTCGATGTCAAACATGAGGAAATTACAACATATGCCAACCGCCCTGCCCTACACTTTGAAGATGAAGAAGGCTTGCGCATGATACTGCTTGCAGCAAATGGGGAAGTCCTTGAGCATTGGCAAAGATGGGAACAGTCTCCTGTCCCTCTAGAGCATCAAATATTAGGCATGGGCTCTGTAGAAATGACAGTGAAGCGCCTTGATAAGTTAGCTAATATATTAAAATTATTTAATTACAAGGAAATTAACCGTACAGAAAATGAAGCTATTTTCCAATCTATAGAAGGGCAAGTGTTTGGAGAGATTGTGATTAAAGAGCTTGATGGGCCAAGCGAAAAACCTGGCTGCGGTAGCATCCATCATTTAGCTATCCGTGTGCGTAATGATGAGGAGCTTACCTATTGGGATGCTCGTGTGAAAGAGCGTGGCTTTCAGACATCTGGCATTGTTGACCGCTATTACTTTAAAAGCCTTTATTTCCGTGAATCCAATGGCATTCTTTTTGAAATTGCTACGGATGGACCAGGCTTCACAATTGATGGAGATATCGCAACATTAGGAGAGAAATTGGATTTACCACCATTTTTAGAAGAACGTCGTGCTGAAATAGAAGCACATCTACAGCCTATCGAAGAGGAGTAATCATTATGCAAAACTATCGCATCGACAAAGCAAAAGGGATGGAATTTGGGCTTTATTCATTAGGTGACCATATGGCCAACCCATTAACTGGGGAGCGTATTTCAGCACAGCAGCGTATTCAAGAGTTAATTGAAGCGAGCCAATTAGCGGAACAGGCTAGTATTGATGTATTTGCCGTCGGCGAAAGCCACCAAACACATTTTACATCACAGGCACATACCGTTATTTTAGGTGCAATTGCACAGGCAACAGAGCGTATTAAAATTGCAAGCTCCGCAACAGTGCTTAGTGTTGCTGATCCTGTACGCGTCTATGAAGACTTTGCAACAATTGACTTAATCTCCAATGGTCGTGCTGAAATTGTCGCAGGACGTGGTTCTCGCGTTGGTGCTTATGAGTTATTTGGCTATGATTTAGCTTATTATGAAGATTTATTTGAAGAGAAGTTAGAGCTGTTAATGAAATTAAATGAAAAAGAAAAAATTACGTGGGAAGGACAATTCAGACCACCTTTAATTAATGCCATGATTTATCCACAACCAAAGGAAGGCTCTTTACCGATTTGGCGTGCGGTTGGTGGCCCTCCAGCCAGCGCAATTAAAGCTGGGCAGATGGGCATTCCAATGATGCTGACAACATTAGGTGGACCAGCCGCAAACTTCAAAGTGTCAGTTGATGCTTATCGTGAAGCAGCAACAGAAAGCGGTTTTAACCCTGCTACCCTTCCGATTGCCACAACAAGCTTATTTTATGTTGCAGAAACAACACAGCAAGCAATCGACGAAATGTATCCACATTTAAATAGTGGTTTCTTAGCCATTCGTGGTAGCGGCTACCCGAGACAGCAAATCGAATTTGCCAGCGATACAAAGGATGCGTTAATGGTCGGCAGCCCTCAGCAAATTATCGAAAAAATGCTATACCAATATGAATTATTCGGTCAACAACGCTTTATGGCTCAAATTGATTTCGGTGGCGTACCTTTTAACCAAGTCATGAAAAACATCGAACTGATTGGGAACGAAATTATTCCTGCTATTAAAAAATATACGCAGCAATAATGATTGAATTTTCAGCTTGCCTTCAATTATGATTAAGAATAAAAGAGGTGTTACAAATGCAAGATAAGCGCTATCCCATTGGGGAATTTCAATGTCCCCAATCCATTTCAACACAACAAATTACCGACTGGATTGAGCAAATTGAAGCTTTGCCGCAGCAACTAAATAAACTTACAGCACAGCTAACAGACGCTGAACTAACATATCGCTACCGAGAAAATGGCTGGACAGTCCGTCAGCTTATTCACCATATTGCAGACAGTCATATGAATAGTTACATCCGCTTTAAGCTAGCCCTAACAGAAAACGAACCAACGATTAAACCTTATGCAGAGGATAAATGGGCTGAGCTACCTGATTCAGCATTGCCTATCGATATTTCGTTAACCTGTTTAGAAGCTTTGCATAGACGATGGACAGTGCTGCTTGAAAGCTTATCGAATAGGCAGTTGAAAAGAAGCTTCCACCATCCTGATACGGGCACGATGCCGCTTGAACAATGCATCGGCTTATATGCTTGGCATGGCGCACACCATTTAGCACATATTAAGCAAGCATTGACATTAAAAATTAAATAATAAAAAACTGTTTGGAAAGTAGGACAATACACAACTTTCCAGACAGTTTTTAGTGAATATCTCTCTTTTTAAAGCTACCGCCACGTACCTCTGCTACCTCTGTAATCACAATGAAGGCACTTGGGTCATGCTCCTTAATAATTGTTAAAATCTTATTTTCTTCCATACGTGTAATAATACAGCTTACTATTTCAACTTGTTCATTAGAAAATCCGCCTGTTCCGTGTGTATATGTAACACCTCGCCCTAGTCGGTCTTGTATTGCTTGCCCGATGTCTCGCGATTTTTTACTAATGACACGAACCGATTTCGAACTTTCTAAACCTACTTGAATCACATCAATGACAACTTTGGCAATATAATATGTAGCAGCGGAATAGAGTGCACTTTCTAAGCCATAAATAAAGCCTGCACCTGTGAAAATAAAGGCATTAATAAATAAAATAACATCCCCTACTGAAAAAGGTATGTTGCGCGATAAAAGAACAGCAAGCACTTCTGAGCCGTCTAGCGCACCGCCATTACGCAATACAATACCAATCCCTACACCAAGCATAACACCGCCAGATAATACAACGAGTAAAGAATCCTTTTCACCTAAAATCGGCTCCATTCCATGCATTAACATTGTCGAAATGGATAGGGCGACAATTCCAATCGTGCTATATATCGCAAATGTTTTCCCTACTTGCTTATAGCCTAAATATATAAAAGGTAAATTTAAGACGAACAGCAAAACACCTAATGGGATATTAAAAAGATAGTTCCCCATAATACTTACACCTGTTACGCCACCATCAATTACCGCATTTGGGATTAAGACCGCTTCTAGTGCATAAGCTGCAATCGCTGCCCCAATAATAATCAGTATAACACGACGAATAAAATCGCCTTTTGTACTACCTTCCATCCATAAACCAACTCCTTGTTTAATTTTTACTTTTCTATTATTACGCAATTTTGCTGCTGAGAAAAGCAAAAAAATCCCCCACTCCTAAAAATATTTTACTTCCAGTGGGGGCATCTTACCTATTTTTGTATTGTAGACTGTTGTATTGCAAGTAATTCTGAAATCGTAACAAATGTATATCCCTGTTCTTTTAACTGTGGTAAAACTTGCTTTAATGCCTCTACAGTTTGTTGACGATTACCGCCACCATCATGAAAAAGAATGACATCTCCCTCTTTAGCACTATTTACCGTAGCGATGATTTTTTCTACACCAGGTTCTTTCCAATCTTCCGTATCCAAATGCCAAGACCACATCACAACTTTATAGCCTGCCTCTGTAATCGCATCAATCATGGCATCTGTATACTGTCCACCGACAGGACGAAATAACTTCGGTCTACTTCCTGTTATTTGCTCAAGTAATTCTGAAGTTTCTTCGATTTCCTTTAGTAGCTTTGGTACGGTTGTCTTTAATGGATGTGTATAGGTATGATTAGCAATTTCGTGTCCTTCTTCATTTATTCTCTTTACAAGTGCAGAATCTTTTTTCGCATTTTCACCGATAATAAAAAAAGTCGCTTTCGCTTCGTATAATGCCAGCAATTCTAAAATTTCAGGCGTATAGGCTTTATGTGGACCATCATCAAAGGTGAGTGCTAATACTTTTTGATCTGTATGAATATCCCAAACAACTTGCCCTGCCTGCTCATAGTATTGTCTACTGCGATTTGCCACTGCTTCATCCTTCGTTTGAAAAAAACTAAACACAGCAAATAAAAGCACTATTGCTATGAATGCGTATACTTTTTTCAACACATCACACCCTACAGTATATTTTCATGATAGTATTTGTAGGATGTTGATCAATTATGCCAGGATATAATTGCTTTACCCTAAAAACGTCATGACATATGCCAATGGTTAACTCACTTGGCCTCTTTTCAAAATCTGTGGCATCCGCCAGAAGCTTTAGAGCTACGCGATGAAAATGATTCAGTTGTTGAGCACATGTCATGGCGTTGTTATACAAAGGTCATCTCCTCAAACATATATTTATGTAATTAAATGGCAGTACAACATTCATCTCACTCTCTGTAGAGACGGGCATATTTTTTAGCAAGTAGAGGCAACAAATTCCTCAAATTTTTCTTCCTCCTCAAAAAAGGGAAAATGATTGCTATATTCAAATGTCATAAGTTGTGCAAATGGCAGTAACTCAACCATTTCCTTCGAAAAACGATAGGGGCATTGCGCATCATGTAAGCCCGCTGAAATAAACGCTGGAATTTGCACAGATTTTAACTGTTCTCTCACATCAAATATTTGATATTCAACTTTGCGAAAATAGTCTAAGCGCTCACCAACCGTTTTTCCACTATTGGGATTTTTATAACATTTTTTTAAATTATCTTTATTATAAAAAGACATCAAAGTCCATTCCTGGGATAATTGCTGTCTCTGCTCTATTGGCAAATCAGGATTATTAAACAAATTCATAATTTCACGAATGCGATTAAAATTCGGATTTAACTGACAATAAATGCTGTTTACATCCATTGCATATTCTTGACTAGCAGCTGACCCTGTAGCAATAATTTTTGTCAAGGAATCCTGTGCCAATACTGCATATTTAAGCGCTAACATGCCACCTGTGGAATGCCCCGCTACCGCCCATTGCTGTATCCCCAGCGCTTGACGTATCGCCTCTAAATCTCGTATCGTTGTATCCATTGAAAAATCATCTTGCTGTTCTGCTTTAACAGAATTACCAACACCCCGAACATTGATTAAATACACTTTATAATAATTTGTGAACGGGTTAGCAAAGGCATTACCGCGCTCATTATATTCACTATATAAATGCGTGATAGCTAATGGCTGCCCCTCGCCCTTTTCAAACAATTCAAATGTCCCCCTTGCCGTATCAACCATCCTCTTTTGCCACATAACAAAATCCTCCTTTTTCTCCATTTTATCACCTAACTCTTTTTTTGCGTGATAAACTTTATCATGCTACAATTTTTAGTAGTAATTTTTAAAGAGAGGACGCCCTTGTGTATGAAGCTATTAAAGAGATTATTATTTGCATTAGGCATTTTAATGATGCTATTTGTGCTTGGAATATATATGCTAATAAAGACTTTTTCTTTGGATGAATATGTGGAGCCTGCTATTATGCCACTTGAGGAAGATTTAAGCGCTGAGCAATTTATCGGCGCAATCGGTGAAACGGCACGCAAGCTTGCTAACGAAAACGATTTATATGCATCTGTAATGCTAGCACAAGCAATTTTAGAAAGTAACAAAGGACAAAGTGGGCTTGCTTCTGAGCCTAATTATAATTTATTTGGGATTAAAGGGGCATACAATAATCAATCTGTTGCATTGGAAACACAAGAGGACGATGGGAAAGGCAATTTATCAACAATCCTTGCCGAGTTCCGCAAATACCCATCCTATGAAGCTTCCCTGCAAGACTATATCAATCTATTACGCAACGGCGTATCATGGAATAAAACGATTTATCATGGGGTATTTAAAAGCAATACCGCCTCTTATCAAGAAGCTACCAACTTCTTAACAGGCACATATGCTACCGATTCAAAATATAAAGATAAGCTGAATCGATTAATTGAGCAATATGATTTAACTCAATATGACCACCCAATTCAAAACGAAACGACCATCACCGTTCAAGCTGAAGATTCTTTAAACAGCATTGCGGAAAGCTATAATGTCAGTGTTACATCATTGAAACAATGGAATAAGCTGCAATCCAGCTCGTTGCAGGAAGGACAAACATTGATGATTTATGAAACGAAAGTGATTCAATAAAAAAACGCCGAATTCCGAGGTTTATTCCACGTTTTTCGGAGTTTATTCCACGTTTTTCGGAGTTTATTCCACG
>NZ_PYWN01000248.1 GCF_003049505.1 Metasolibacillus meyeri | reverse complement strand
TGTACGACTGGAGTATTTTTTTTGTCCATAGCTAAAAGCTTTTTAGAACCCCCCACATAGCAGGGGGTTTTCATTTCCACAATAAAGCAAGGGCGCAGCATGGTGCTACGCCCTTGTTTACAATCGAATTCTCAGATCTTGTGAGCGAACCGCTCCTTCTCACGAGCATTTCAAATCTTTCTACCTACTGAAATAAACGAACCATTCTTCGCCCTGTTTCTCAATGGCAACACCTCGATACCCATCACGTAAAGCTTGTTGCTGTGCCTCGGTATCCCCCATTGCGATTGCTAATTCGTCATTACCAAAAACAACCTCTTTATGTAAAGGCTTTGCCACCACATAGCGAAGCTTGCCACCATATTTATATTTTAGCGCATATATATGCATATTTTGCACGAGCTTATCTTTTAAGCTTGCAATATTATAAGGCTTAACTGTAGCGCACACCCAATCGTATTGAGCTATATTTATCTGTTTCATAATAATAGTTGCCAACGTTTGCTGCAAACCGTATCCTCTAAATTGCGGGTGGATAAACGAAATCTCTTGATAAAGCACTCTTGCTAAATCATCCGCTCCAACATCCAGTCCTAAATGCTCTTCTTCTTTTGAATTTGGTTCCAGCAAAGCACGAATGGCAATCAATCGTTCGTTCACAAACGCCCCAATCATGATACCATGACCATTTAAAATATATAAAAGTTCCTCATCGCTAAGTGGCTGTAAAATTGTCTTGTCCTCTAATGCCTGATAAACTTCTTGTTGTAACTCCTCAATCTGCGCTAATTGCTCACTCCCTAGCCGCTCTAAATAAAACTCATACTCTCCTAAATTTCCCTGATAAATCATTTCGTCACCACGCTATACTATTTATAGTTATATTATAGCTTAAACAAGCAAAAAGCGAATGCTCAATTGAACATTCGCTTTTTTATAAGCCTGTAAAGAAACCTGCTGGATATTGCTCATAGCTATCATACTCTTTAAAACCATCCGTTTCCTCATGACGCTCCAGTTCTAACTCCTCATCCAATAAATATGTCTCAAGATTTGACGATAAAATTTTACCCATATATAACACCCTTCCTTTTAATGAATTTTCTGATTATTCATATAATACTATGATGTTTTTTCATGTGCAAGTCATTAATTCACTATATGCATAAAAAGTATAAAACCTATCCGTGAAACAGATAGGTTTTATGTATGGGTGCCAGGCACACATACAATTCTCACACAATTTACTCAATCACACCACAAACAATACGATCACCTGAATTACCAGATGGGTCTGTTTTATAATCATCGGCCTTTTCATGAATAATAATCGAGCTACCGTCTTTATCGAATAGCGAATTTGCATGACCTTTCATCAATGTCACTAGCTTCGTTGTAAATGCCAATTCTACCGTGCCATCTTCATCTACCTCTAAATTCGGTAAATCACCTGCATGTGGTCCTTGTGGGTTTTCAATACCATGTTGCTTATGCTCTGGGTTAAAATGAGCACCTGCTGATTCAAATGTCGGCGCTTCGCATTTGCCTACCTCATGAATATGAATTGCATGAGGCCCTGGTGGCAGGTTATGCAACTCAGCGTACAACTCTACACCCTCAGCAACTTCCTTCAACAATACTTTTCCAACACTTTCTCCTTTACTATTGACCATTTCAGCAGTTGCTGTTGCCGAGCTAGGCGCATGGACAGGTACTTCCTCTTCTTTTTTCGCTTGAAATAGCGAGCAGCCTGACAATATTAAAACCGTACTGAACATTATGATTTTATACATTACTATCCCTCCTCCTGTTATTATTGGCAAAAGTACATCTACTTTATTCAAATTAACCTAGAGAATCCGATATAAGAGCAAAGGAGGGGTGACAATGGAAATTAATTCAATTATGTCAAGCCAGCTCGCACAGCTACAGCAAACATTGCAAATGTCGATTTTAGACAAAACATTAAATGCTGGTACAGGTGTTGTTGAAATGCTAGCAGAAATGCCTGCTCCCGCTGCTGAACACCCGTATAAAGGTCAATTATTTGACGCACAGGTGTAAATGAAAAGCTATCGAGACCAGTATTTGCCTCGATAGCTTTTTAATTAGTTTCTACTTTCTTACGCAAAGTCCGCATCGCGCGAAACGACACTTTACATACACTTTCATCTGCCATTGTTACCGTGCGTTCTTTTTGCATTGACCTCGACAACAATCAAGTATATCAGCAATATTCTCCTGAAACGTTAAATATGCCATGATATATTTTCTCTAGCTGCTTAATTAAAGGTTCTACTTAGCAAGGTAGTTATGTAACCGTCTACAGAACACTTTACCCAGTTAATCCATAATACTTTTTACATAGGAGGTATTGTATGTTACACAATTTAGAAATAGAGTCCTTCCTTATTTGTGGAAACGGTCGTTATGTTTCAATTCTACAACAACCTCAAGAAGCTATCGCAATCTTGCAAGAGCGTAAAAAAAATGGGAACAACAAGATAATTCCATATATAAACGGCTCTATCCGAATAGTGTATCAATACAAAGTGTTTGTATCTGAGCTATATTGGGATGAAGTGGATACACTTTGGGTGTACTATCTTGATTTAATAGAAAAATATTTAGTACATCAGCAAGCAACTACTTCATTTCCTGAATCATCAACACCAATTTCGATAAAGAAAGTATATCAACATCTCCATTTCTCTGTTAATCATCGAAAAATCGTATTAGATGAAAATGAATTTCTGACAGAGATGCTAAATGGAGCAAAGCATTTTTTTTATTTTGTGTATACAGCTACAGGTGATTTGCATATGAAGATGCGTCTTGAGAGAGCAGAAAAAATAATGAATACCATTGGTTTATAATGTTTTATGAAGGAATTGTGGTAAATAAAGCAACAAAACGTATTGAACAACTTTACCCTAGAGCAACTGTTGTAAATCCTAATAACCCCTAAAAGACAAGGAGAAATGACTTACTGTGTTCACTATTCAAACATGGGTGACTGATACATGGTATGGAGCTGTGCCGCCTGTACCATCGATGAGTGAAGTCAAAAAGCACTTTTATTTATTCGAAGACCCTAAAAATCATCTTGCGATTGACCAAATCATCAATGATAGTAATGGAGAACCTTCTGGACTATTATTTGGTTTTGTTCATATTACTTACAATGGCCAAGAGATTTTGGGAAAGAGGATGTTTTCTCAGATCTTCATTACATGGCATAGTTATGAGATGCTTTTAAAGCAAATGCAAACGCAAAATTTTGCAAATGTGGAACATCCAGAAACAGGTTACACAGCTGTTACCGTCCGCCCTGATGATACAACTCCAAATCAGATGATACTAGAAACTTTCTTTAAGGAAGGTGCTTATTATGAAACTGTCTTTGACCAAGAAACGAATCAAGAAACTAAGATATTCCATGATATCAAAACAATACATGAAACCTTCATACTGCCACGCAAAGAGTTTTTAAAGGCATTATATGATGCACTGATTAACTACCGTCGGATAAATCTCCAGTTCTACAAAATGGTAGATCATAGACAAAGCGCAGAAGACTATCTAAATAAATTACTAGCAATGCCTTTATATTAAAATAAGAGCAACTGTCGAAAAAGCAGTTGCTCTTATTAGCTTTAGTTTAACGTTATTCATTTTATAAATTAGAAAATTTCAGTCGATATACTTTTATAGGCTTCACCATTACTGAAGTAAATCTGCACTAGTATATATAATATTAAAATTAAATTATGAACTGTATTTCGAATAACCTATTTATAATAAATCCAATATTCTCTGAAAAAAATACAACCTATCATAGTGCTAAATTCTTCACCTTACCCCATTTAAGCATACTATCACTTACTATTGAGCACACTAGCTTAAAAGAGGCATTTCAATCTACTATGGAAATAAAGGTAACAATCAGCCTGAATTTCTAGATACCTATGAAGCTCTAAAGAGAGTAAAGTAATTTCCACCATTATGCGTATTATTAAACTACTACTATTCCTTTTAATAACTATGGTTCAGATTAAATTCTATATAGTTTAAATAAAAGTCACTCTTCTTAATCTTAAATACTATCTGACATTCTCCTTAAAATGGAGAATGTCTATTCTATGGGGTTACTACACTCTTTCACAAAAATACTTTATTTTAATCCTTAAAATAATTTTTTATTTCACTAATTGGCCAGCCCCTTTCTTTTAATATTGCAATTTCTTCTAATCGCTTTAAAGCTTCAATACGCGGATATCTTCTTGTAAGCCGTTCTTCTAGTTGTTCGAATGGTATGAGTTCTTCTTCGGTATAATACTTAATTGTACTATACCGAACAGAAGATAATCGCACTAGTTCACTTATACTCACATAATCCGCATTGGCAATGACCTCTTCTGATCTTCTACGTCCCATAACCAACACCTATTTCTTAAATTAATACAGCAGAAGTTAAAATAATGACATCCATATAGTTAATCTCTTTACTAATTCTATCTATATTTCCCCATCTAGTAGGATACATTTTTTTATATTCTTTTATTTTTAACCCTACGTCTTTGATTTCATAATCTGAAAAGTATACTTTTAGTACTCGGCTGGAAGTGAGTAATAAAGCCAAAATAACAGTTTCTTCTGTTACTTCTCCTGGCTCTAATAACTCAGCTCTTAAACGTTGAACAATTTTGTCTTTGTTTGAAATTTTATCATCTAAACCTTCATTTAAAAGTTTGAAGATTTTTACACGATTTTTAGATGGGATATTAAAGTAGCTAATCCATTTTCGAAAATTCCTTGGTTTTTCTTCACAAATAAGTTCATATAACATATTCAATGCATCATTATTCGATTTATTCGAAGGTTCTTGAATAACAATTTTCCCATCATCTTCAAATTTAATTAAATCTAACACTAATAAATCATAAAATAGAGCACCGATAGCATACATTTCTTTACTTTTTGTTTACCCATAAAAGACATTTTCAATTTATTATTTTCTGAAAGAAATAGAAACTCTTGGCTTATCAAATAATTCTCCACTTAACATCATATCCTTTTCAAAAGATTTCGCTTACTACTTACTACTTACTACTTACTACTTACTACTTACTACTTACTACTTAC
>NZ_PYWN01000247.1 GCF_003049505.1 Metasolibacillus meyeri | reverse complement strand
CTTTTATTTTATTATAATGGAGATAGTTAATAAAATTTTTTAATCAAAAGGGAGGGATACTTATAAAAAAATTAATAATTATTTTAAGTTTTACATTTATCCTAGTTGCCTGTACCAATGAAAATATTGATCAAGAACATCTTGCCTATATAGAAAATTTAGATTGGACAATTAAATCATTTAATGCAAGTGAACAAATTGTAATAGAACCAGCATTAGAAACTATCGAAAATTATAAATCCTCTAATGTAACATTTATCGGAAATTATATAGGGAAAGAGCTAACTATAACTACTTATGAATTAAAAGAGAAGAGCCCTGAGGGAGAGAATCTTCGCCTAAATATATATGAATATGAAGGGGAAATAGTTGGTTCTATTGGGGAAATACCCAATTATACACCAGGTATATTCAATCCTTCAGATAAAAAAAGTCTAGAAGATTATTTTGATAAAACGAAAACTTCAAAGTAAATAAAAAGTTAATTTTACTGTCGAACCATTTATGAATAAATATCATAATTTGCGTGTAATTAGAAAAAGTGCTTGAAACGTTAGTTTCTAGCACTTTTTTGATTTGTATACTCTAAGCATTTTTAATTTGACACTTCATTTAAATATTGTTCGAACTTGATTAAAATAAACCTATTAATAAGTACAATGCTGTTCCCCAAATAAAGACAGCCGAGCATTTATTGAATATGTACATGACTTTGCCTGAGTTATCTACTTTTTTCAGCATTGAGCCTGCAAACATAAGACTAATAAACCATAGCCATGACACGATAATACATGTAACAGTAAACAATATTTTATCTGTGCCCATGTAATTTAAGGCACTCGTCCCAATAACACCAACTGTATCTAAAATCGCATGGGGATTTAATAAAGAAACGGATAAAGCGAATACGATTTGCTTTTTCGCTGGTAGTGCCTCTCCTTGCTGCGCTTGTTCTATCTTTGCAGTCCACAAGACCTTGCCCATATAAATTAAAAATAAAATGCCTCCGCTAATTAAGCCTAGTCGCAACCATTCAAATTGATAAACAATGACTGATAGACCAAGCACTGCAAGTAAAATAAGCAATGTATCGCAAAGTGCTGCTGTTAATACGGCTGGCAATGCACGTAGCTTGGATGGTTGCATAGCGCCTTGTGAAAAAATAAAAACATTTTGCACGCCTAATGGCAAAATAAGTCCAAAGGCCAAAATGATTCCGTGAACGATTGCCTGCATTTATATGCGCCTACTCTCTAAATAAATTGCCCTGTCTAGAAGCCGTTTTCGCTGCAAAGCCCATTAACTCCTCCTGCAAAGCCTTTGCTGTATGCTCTGTATGTAATGTCTCTGATAGTTGCACTACTTCTTGCCCCTTTAACACGTTCGCTAAGTTCCAATGCGGCATTGGACTATCTGCTGCTGGTACATCCTGTATAGAAAATAAATAATCTCGACGAAATACAAGCTTTCTCCATTTTGTCGCTTCTTTATAAACAAGAAAGGCGATATCCTTTTCTGCCAGCTCAATCATTTTTTGCAGCAATCTTTTTTCGCCATGAAAGGTAATGCTATAGCTTATCTTCTCACCTTGTTGCTGCTCATGAATTCGAATTTCGTATAAGTATGTGTTCATCCTGTCACCTCATTTATCAAGTAGTCAGTAGAAATTTAGTCTCCTTTTAGGCTGAATCAAGGCAAATCTAAAAATAATTCGTCTAGTACTTTGTCTTTCGCATCTAAAAAGCGCTTCGTTAAAATATAGTGCAATGTTTCCTCATAACGAACTTCACTTATTTGTTGGTCAAAATCATAGATTGTCGCATTCGGATAGCCAAGCAAAATCGGTGAATGTGTCGCAATAATAAACTGCGCATCATGCTCCAACTCTTTTATAATACGCATCAAGCTAAGCTGACGCGTTGGAGAAAGTGCTGCTTCCGGCTCATCCAGCAAGTAAATCGCTTTATGTCCAAAGGCATTTTTAAACAAGGATAAAAAGGACTCACCATGTGATTGCTCATGCAATGATTTGCCACCATATGCATCGTATTTTCTTCCAGATGGATCGAACATTAAATCAAGATGACTCGCAAATTGATAAAATGTTTCGGCACGTAAGAAAAAGCCGCGCGCCACTTTACGCGACCAAATTAAGCGTATGTATTCCCCAAGAGCAGAATGTGATTCATGTACATCGTATAAATGATTGCGACTACCACCTGCTGTATGAAAGCCACATTCATAAGCAATTGCCTCAAGCAATGTTGACTTACCTGAGCCATTTTCCCCAACAAAAAACGTAATATTCGTTGGCAAATGAAGCTCCTGAAAATGTTCGAATGCTGAAATATTAAATGGATACTGCTCCTTGCATGGCACTTGCGCCTGCAAATAGCGTAGCGTTCTTAAATACATTAGCTCACCTCTATTTTAATTGTAGCGAATGACTAAAAAAATAGCAAAATGGCTGTCCGAAAAGCAGGCGAACGCCTAACGTTTTCTGACAGCCACCCTTAATTGAAGCGTCGACTTTTACTCGTTGAAGTATCTGCGGTTTTGGGATATATCTGCGCTTTTTTGAGATATATCTGCGGGTTCCCCATTATATCTGCGCTTTTTGGGATATATCTGCGAGTTCCCTATTATATCTGCGCTTTTTGGGATATATCTGCGGGTTCCCTATTATAT
>NZ_PYWN01000246.1 GCF_003049505.1 Metasolibacillus meyeri | reverse complement strand
CATGGCGATGAATTCGGAATTTGTCGGCTTTGATTTTAAATGATGCACCGTGTAATTGTTGATATATCAAGGTTTAACAGGACTTTAACTAACTAAAGTATTAAGAAGTTTATCGGTTTACATCAAGGAAGTTTATTGCTTAATAAATTTCCTTATACTACCGATTTTACTCTCTATTTGTAGTTAATACAAGCTATAGCATATAAAAATTAATCAAATACAATCATCCGTCTGTCATTTTATTAGCAACCATTTCACAACCCTTTTTCGTGAGTAGGTAGCAAGGCAATGTCCGACCTGTGCTATCTGTATACGAGTGATTAATAAAGAATTCACTCACCACAAAATTGTTGTTAGTCATAGTTTGAACAAACCCCTTAGTCTTACCATCTTTCGTCCCCTCTAACATTCGTAGGATTTCCCAATGTTGTTTACCTACCATTTCCGCCACATCACGACTATCAGTCACTAATTGTCCTTCAAATTCTACTACTTGTAAATTAGTAAACCTGTATAAAATAGATAAAGGAGAAAAGGTAGTGTTAGGGCATGAGTTGTATGAGTATTTGGAAGTGAAAACATCTTATAAAGACTGGTTTCCAAGAATGTGTGAGTACGGCTTTACAGAAGGATTAGACTTTAAGCTCATTTTTGAGCGAAAGTACAGGTGGTAGACCATTAACAAATCATATCATCAAACTTGACATGGCAAAGGAGATATCCATGATTAGGATAAAGAAAAAAGACTACAGCAATTTACACTGTAATCTTTATATTTACCTTTGATGCATCTTACCCAATATCAGCATTGTACAAGCAAATACCATAGACATTAATGCCAGAATAAAATATGCAGTAGTATATGTGCCGTTAATAATATAGTTATAGGCATCTCCCCCAACATAAGCATTTTTACTATAACTACTTAAATAGTCACTATCACCATAATTTTCATATACAAACATTTTGTAAAAGCCTAGAGATACAAAAGCAACGGTAGCAATAAAACCGATGATTGAAAATCCTATAAACCTTTCCTTTCCCACGTTATTTGTGTGTGGTACTCTATCTTTCTCAGTGCTATTAGATACACTCTCAGTTGTTTCTTTTGTATTTAAAGAACTTTTTTCATTTAACTCCTCTAACGACTTTTTCAATTCTTCCCTTTTCTCAAATTCTTCTAAACTCACAATAAAACCCCCTCATTAATTAATATCCACCTATCCATACAAACATCTCACCAGTATCTCAAATTTATTTTTCCTATCCTTAGAAACAAAAAGGAATTAGTAATATTTAGTGCTTAAAACTCGAGCCATATTTCCTTGATTATTTTTATAGACAGAAGAAGGTATCTCGGCAATTATCATCATATTCACTTCCCCCCTCAACATTGCATCATAGAGTACATTAAATGAATCTCGATGAAAATATAAATACCATGAATCTGAATAACTTCCATCAATCGGTGTTATATGACCACAAAAGTACGCAGATTCATTTGTGAATCCATAGTTATAGTAATCACACAGTTCCACACTTCCATTTATAAAGAACTTTTTATCTAAATTGTTTTTCATATTATATTGAACTTCTTTAGCTGTTAAATTGACGCCTTGGCTAGACAAAAATTCTTGCTCTTGTGTTACCATTTTAGCTGCAGCAGAATTTACATTATCTGCAATATAAGATTCAATTAAAGCTAAGTTCAATTTAGTTCTCTTTAAATCTGAACCTAACTTTTCAGCTAATGCTTTATAGATTTCAGGATATTCAGAGTCACCTTGTATTTTGTAAAGTAGCGAGGATATTACCAATAAATGAAAATCTATAATTAATTCTTTATCTCCTTTACTTTCAGCCAAACTATTTAATTCATCTGCCAAACCATCAGGAACTAAACCACCTTCTTTTGTAATTTTATTCACATATAATGTATATTGAATGACTCTATCCCATACTTCTTGACTTACATCATTTGGCTTATTGCTACCAGATAAATTTTTCCCATTGTATATAAAATATGTTGTTCCTCCTACAATAAAAAATAATAGTATTACAATAGTAACTAATAATTTATTTTTCATATCATTTCTCCTTTACCTCAGTATGTTTAATAAAAAAGTAATTTCTATAGGCTACATTTTCAAAAATAAAGAACTAATTTCAATATTTATTTATGAATACCTCCTCCATCATCCTTCTCAATCTCTTGATTAGATTGTGCAAACTCTAAAGCCTGTAAAACAGCGAGAATATAACGTTTTCCTTCATCATTTAGTCTTTCAAATCTTTCTTCAAATTGTTGTTGCTCATCATTTCCCATAAAAATTCTCCTCCAATACTCTCTATAGAAGAATTATATATTTACTTAGAGAGTATTTCAACCATATTTATAATTCAAGTACTTTCATTGTGAGTAGAAATGTGATATTTTGAATTCAACAACAAAGAGGTGATATATATTGTCTTCTGTAAATCAGCGTGTTAAGCAAGTTAGATTAGCTTTAAATTTATCGCAAGCAAAGTTTGCTACAGCTATTTCTATATCTAATGGTTATATAGCTGGTATAGAACTAGGGAATCGGAAAGTAAACGAGCGCATTATAAAACTTATCTGTGCTACTTTCAATGTAAATGAAGTTTGGTTAAAAAATGAAGAAGGTGATATGTTCAACAGTCCTACGGATATCAAGTTTGAGACGGCTATGATTTTTTTTAAAGAATTGAATCCTGAATATCAAGATTTTGTTTTAAAACAGATTGATGCTCTGTTAGAAATCCAAAATAAAAAATAGGATTATCATTCATTGCAAATAGTCATGCTGGCACTGTTCGATATTACTTATAAACCCTTTCATTGCTCATAATTATAGAGCCTATTTAATTAAACAATGGTGGAGTATGTGACTTAAACAGTCGTTAAATTATTTATTCCTGCTATCTGGATAGAATAGGTATGTTAATCTACGAGAATCAAAATACATTCAATGATGTAAAATAGCCCCCTTACCTATCAACCAGATAGATGAAGGGGGCTTTCTTATGCAGGTTTTAATAAAATTATGTTTTTATTCTACTCTTTGAGGAAGACTTGTAACCGTCAACCCCAATTGAACATTTTTTGCTCATTAACGATGAACACTGTTTTATCGGAAAATAGGAGGTCTATATCAAATTACCTTTAAAGTAATTATGAGGAACCTAACCTTGTTCACTATCACAGCTACTATTAATTATCTCTAAGACTTCACTGTAATCACTTAAATTAATATCTGGGATATTCCTTATTTTATCTTTGTTTTTACAAATTATCCGCTTACATCTTGATTTATAACTCTGTCCATTCATGATGGAACTGTGATTAGACCTTGAAGCCATACTTTCTTCTAAGTTAACAAGAGCATAATTTAGGGTAGCTATACATTCACTATCCCATTCCAAATAATTGAAACAAAGTTCTATAAATTCAGACTTATTTGATTGAAACATACCGTAATTATTATACTGTGAACTTGCATCAGTTTTAAAGAACCAACTTGAAACTTCAAAAATATATTTTTTGAACACACCATTACGGTTAAGTATCTGCAACTTTCTCTCATCTGGCTCAAAGGCATCTATTAGCTCTAGCGTTTGTTTATTCACAATTCCTTTAATATCTACATGCGCTGGAAATCTATATAAAATTTCAGCAAAAACAATCCAAAAGTTTTTTTTGAAATCATATGTAAAATAGTATGAACTATTTAACCAATCGCATAAATCGTTCACAACAAATTTTGAGTTGATAGATACAGACATTTCGAGTAGTTGAGGATAATAGCTGTAGAAGTTAAAGAAATGCATCGCATGGCTCGAAATGACTTCTACTATTCCTTCTCTTACATTTTCATAATTCGACTCCAGTATATCTTGCCAAAATTTCGTATTTGAATCGTTAACGAATTGTCCCTTTCCATTATGGCGACCCTCTAATTTTTCAAATAGTTTTTGGAAGAAATACTTAGAGTTTTTCTTATAAACTACGTTTACATCATTCATTATTATCTTTACGGAGTCTTGTTCAACTATCTCTGGGAAAGGATAGTATTGATAAAGATTTTTTAATTCCCTTAATAAATACTCTTCTCCACCAAGAACATAAAAATTACTTAAATTATCCATCAAATAGTTCCAAAAGCATTCTACCGTTGAACTATCAATCGTTATACGTCCTTTCGCATGAGCACAATCATTTCTGATATTTTTCCAATAATTATAGGCTATTTTAACCTGTTCACCATTTGTAAAATCTAAAATCGCTATATCTTTTTTGTTACCACTTGAACAAGACGCTTCTACAATTGAATTTAAATGATTTTCCCAACTACTATCATCTTCTAGTTTTTTCACAATTTCATTTTCCCAAAATTTAGGGTCAGACTTAACAAGCTCTTTACCATAAGTACACCCCAAAATTCTACCTCTCAAAGTAACTTTAAAAGAAAGATAAGACATGATAAAAGCAGACTTATATGCTCCCATTTTATAACAACGTACTGATTCTTCAAATAAGTCATTAGCTGCTTCATATTCTTTAAAAGGCTTATTTTCCTCAACCCATTTTTCAATTTTTAGCTTCATATGATACCTCCTGATTTTTATAAAATAAAAGACTCGTAACTTATAGACTTCCAATAATCATTTTGAATTATGCAACGCATAAAACAAACCGAATATTATGAAAAAACAAAATATTAAAACTCTACATTTATTCAGTATTCATGTTTCCCTAGATAAATTAGCGAGATAATAACCAAGTATCTAAACATTTCACAAAATCTTCTGTGCGGTCTTAGGCATATACAACGAACCAATTTAAACGATGGTTTTACATGTCATATCAAGTGTGAACGAGCGGCAATAAAACCCTTTTAAACCTTTATAACGAGGCTAATAATAGTGAAATCACTTGCAAAATCCCTGTTGCAACCATGCTTCCTGTTACCCCTTCTGCTATACTTCTGATAGTTTGCAAACTCTCTTTAATAATATTTTTTTTAGGTTTAGGAGAGAAAGCTTGAGCTTCTAATACCATCAATTCAGCCTTCAACTCTTCCCTAGTTTCCTCCTCTGATATACTGTTTAATAATTCTTTTCCCTGCTCAATTATCTCCTTCAAACTTTCTATTTTAAACTCTACACCTGAAATAGTTTGAACTGAGTTATCACTACTCTGTTGAATTTGTGAGTTCATCATTGTACCAATATGATTGTAAATATTCGTAATTTGAGTTGCCGATTTTTTCTCATTATCACTGAATGTCATATTTTCTCCTTTGATTCCCCTTCCTTCTAAGTCTAATGTCCATTCTAAAATGATATCTCTAACTCTATTAGTCACATTTTCAAATTGTGGAACAGGTATATGTAATGAAGTTTCAAATGCCACACCTGAAGATTTCATCCATTTCATTTGAAGAGCAGGTGGAAACTTATACTCTAATATATCGCTATTCATTTTTTTTGCTCCATCAATAAGACTTTCTATCTCAGATAATGATTGTAATAATGGTTGTCTACTCCATTCATTTTCCTTATCTCCACTAATAATCGCTGGGATAAATCCCCTATATGGATTCCAAGCCTTTAAATGTCCTTGTACATACCGATAGCAAGGGATATTTTCATGAGAGACATTTTGATATCCTTCCATTTCATTTTTTAACCATACTGAAAGTTCATCCAATTCAAGCTTTCTTGATAAAACAAATGCTTTTCTAATCAACCCTGTTATTGAACCGCCATTACTAAGAGCTTCTGACTGTAGCTCTACTACTAAAGATTGAATCATACCTACCAACTCCTTCAACTGTATCTTAACAGCAGAATCAATGTTTGTGAAATAATCCCATCCTAAATTTATAAGAATGGTGAGTGGCTCCAAAACTCCTATAATCCAATTATTCTATCATAAATATCTAAATATGACCTTCTAATCAACAATATTTATTCACAGTTTCTAGAATGGCTACTGCTATTCCCTCAGCTTGATGTTGTTTGATAGTTATAGGCTCCTGTTCAGCCATTGAAGTGTATACCTCGATAATGATGTTGTTAATCATATCAATTACCCACTCTTGACCTTCCTCTATACCACACTCTATCTTCACAAACTCCTGCCGACGCTTCAAACGTCATATACAAATCTCTACATACTGGTGAACAAGTAAATGCTCACTCAAGTAACCTGTAAACCCTTGATATGACTAGCTTTAAATATTTCAGATATTAAGTCCTGACACCAATCAATCGTAGTAGGTCATATGTTTATTTTCAAGTAAAATCGCTATATCCTTGATACTTTTAGGTTCTTCACCTACTACATTATCGAGAATTGCTTGAATTCACCTTTATTTTCCTATTTCATATAAAAAGTTATGTTATAGATGCAATAACAGTAATAAAATCCGAACTAAAGCCTTCTTACTGATACTACCTATAACATGACTTGAAATGCCTTCAATTAAAGATTAGAATTTCTTATATTTCAGTGGAATATTGAATATTTACGAACTTGGTTCGAAGACTTACTTATTTCATTTTATATCAAAAGTTCATCAAACAAAGCCTTTCGTAACATCTTCAATTCACATGAGTTCAATAGGTCATAAAAATGTAAAAACTAGAATTTGATTATTTTATAGATTTGAGTACAACGTATAAATTGGAAATGATACAATACCATTTTTTTGCTCATTGTTTAGACAACTAAATATTTTTTGAGCAGGAATTTTTAACCCTAAAATAACATAAGCTACAAACCTCATTGGTTGATTATCCCCATCTGTTATAGAGTATAAAAATTCTTCTTCTTCTTCAGTGATTGACTCTGATAATCTCTTTTTTATTTGTAAAAGATTCAATTTATAGACTTCATTACCTTCAGTAATAAAAATTAATTCATTCAATAAATATCTTGCTAAATCTAGATATTTTACCTCTTCGGTTATATCAAATGCTGCAATTAATCCTAATGATAAGTCATTATTTGAAGCTAATGACTTATCGTGAGAGTCAATTCTAAATGATTCATTATAAACTTCAAACTCAAAATTAGTTAATGTGATTAAATCTTTTAATTGATATGCACTAAAGATACTGACTTTATAATGGTCATCTGTATTTGGATTGAACATTCCTTTTGTTTTAGGAATAAAAGCTCCTAATTTGCTGAATATTTCCCTGTTAAACATACTATAGTATAAATCATCATCAGTATTTTTAAATAAAATCAACGTAATATAATCTGAAAGTTCTATACGAAGAATAGTATGGTCTTCAAATCCTTGTTCCGCCTTAAATCTAGTATAATTTTTCTCTTCAAAAATATTATAAATACTATCGAATAAGTAATCTAAGTTTTCTCTCTCATCAAACTCATACTTACCACTAATACCTATTCTATTACAAATATCCATTAGCTTTTCATACTTATTTATTTCTTCATCAATATTCATAAATTGTCCCTTATCATCCAAAAAGCTGCTTATGTGGTAAACACTAAAGGGAAATTTATTTTTTAGAGCAATATATTTTAAGGTTTTTAATGATTTTATATGGGAATCAAGATTTTTTAGCCTTATTGTAT
>NZ_PYWN01000245.1 GCF_003049505.1 Metasolibacillus meyeri | reverse complement strand
ATTTATTTAACATGTTATTTCTCCTCTATGTTTACATATTTATTCTATGAAAGAGAAAATCTCCATGTTTATTGTAAAATAATTTAAGATTTTCTCATGTTATTTTTCACCATTGGACTTGTACCTCCTTTATTTTCTAAGGAAAAGTATACCATATTACGAATGAAATGACCGATTTATTTTAAAACACCCATCTTGTTAAAATAGACAAGGCGAATAAGATGGTAGATGTACAAATTCTAATACTTCGATTGGTATTGAGTTATTTAAATGATTAAGTGGGGAGCTTTTGGCGTTGTATAAAGAAAGAATGATGTAGATATTTATGAGGCATTTTCACTAGAAAGGAGCTAAAATCTTTGGATGTAGGAAAGGCAATGTGGTTAGCTCCATTTCAAATGAAATGTGGTAAATTACTTTTTCTTAGATTTTCTTGCATTAGGGAGTATGATGATTGTGGTTAAGACCATAAGCAATAAAAACATTCCTTTTACCATGATTTCCCCTCCATTCGTTTTCTTTATTTACGCAACACCTTTACGAAAAGTTTCAACATTCTGATTATAAGTAGTGTAATAACACAATTTATTTTGTTAATGAATATGGGTTATGTATTTCATTGATAAAAAGTTACGAAAAAGATGGTGAATTTTTCGATAAAAGCGCTATCTATTGTATGGATGATTGTATTGAGCAAGTATCGGTGTAAAGTTTTAGCTACACGTTACTTATCTGAAAATATGATTAATTTCAGTCAAAGGAATGAAGTAAAACATCAGAATTATCAATATAATGGGCTTACATGTTTCGGTGAAGATAATTAATATTTGGAGGACGATAGGGTGAGTAAAAATTTTATTATTTTTGGAGCTAGTCAAGGACTTGGTGATGCGTTTGTCAAAGGTGTGCCCACTAAAGGGGATCGTGTGTGGATTGTGTCACGAACACGACCAAATAGCTTGGATTTAAATGATGGTGTCAATCGCAAATGGCTCTCCATCGATTTATCGAATCAACAACAAATCACTTTTTTAAAAGAAAATTTGACAAGTATCCCTATTGATGCACTCATTTACAATGTTGGCGTCTGGGAGAAGCATGGTTTTCAAGACGGTTATACATTTGATAAAGATACAGCTGAGGATATTTCAAGCCTGATTCATATTAATTTGATTTCTACGATTACTTATATTCAGGCACTTTTGCCTAACTTAAGGCAAGCTAAAAATGGAAAAATTATATTAATTGGTTCAACAGCAGGCTTAGATCATACGAACAATGCACAAGTCTCCTTTGTCGCATCGAAATTTGCCTTACGTGGAATTACCAATGCTTTGCGCGAGCATTTAAGACAGGATGGAATCCCCGTAACATGTATAAATCCAGGCGAACTTGCTGCTGAAGTACCTTATGAAGAAGGGGCAGAAAAAGCACTACATTTATATGAAGGTACACGCATTCCTGTGCAAGATATTGTAGCCATTGTTCAATGTGTGCTAAATTTATCTCCTGCCGCATGTGTAAAGGAAATTAATATTCCTGCTATTACGGATTTGAATGCTTGATTGTTTAATGATTTGAACAAAATAATAGATGGAGTGAGTATAATGTAATGATTGCTGCTAGCCATAAATATGTTGATGAATAAGTTGTGAATGTTGGTACTAATTTGATGTAGTTGAAATAGGGTTTTACTACATACTTGAACCATTACATGGAGTAAAAAGAGATAGTGGAAATGAAAATAACTGCTGAT
>NZ_PYWN01000244.1 GCF_003049505.1 Metasolibacillus meyeri | reverse complement strand
TTTTTAGATTATTATACAAAAAATACTATTGTTGTGTTATGGTATAAAAAAAGGAAAAGATGGGTACATAATGAAAAAAATTATTTTGTTGTTTGGAGTATTTTTATTTACTTTGTCGCTCAATTCAAATATTGTATCAGCTTCAGATGATTTATTTGTTGATGGAGATTACATTTCGAGAGATCCTATTACAAATAAATATTCAAGTGATTGGTCACATTTAGATACATCTGAAAATCTTCAATTGCAAAAAGAGGTTAGAGAATATTTTTCACAATTAAATAATATAGGAATTCAAAGTGAAAGTAGACAATTGAATTTAGAGCATGATTTAGAAGACTTAAATAAAAGAATTGACGATTTTTTAAGTTTAATAGACCCTGAAATTGCTGCTTATAATTCTCAAGAATCAAATTTAATTACTCCTATGAGCTCTTATGGTTTACCAGGTATAGATCAAACATTGGTAAAAATTTATGAAGGAAGACTTCACCTTGCTATAGGTAATTTGACTCCTTCTAATATAGCTACAGCTATACAAAATTCTAATGCTGCTAGAGATCATGGTATTAGATATGCTGAAAATAATAATTTTTATTCTAATGGTAAATTAATAACATGGGAAAATGCAGCAGATGCATTAAGACACTTTGCTTGGAACTATATGAACAGTAATGATTTTGGAGTTGCTAAAGCAAAGACTACTGGTGATATACATGAACTTGCATTAATAGCTTTAAAATATGTGAATAACGATGTGAGTACTGCTCAATTGTGTAAATTTAATATGAGTTGTATGGAAGCTGCGGCGATCCAAAAAACAATAAATAATTCTAATTTAGCTAAAACTAATATAACTGCATTTAATAATATCTTTGATAATGCTAGTGTTATGGATTTAATAAATAATGCAAAAGGACGTCAAGCGTATTCGCAAGGGAATGCTACTTACTCTGTTCCGTTCAATAGAATGCTTGCTAGTGGTGAGTTAGTTAAAGCGCTAAGCGGTGTAAATAGTACGGTCAGAAATAATGCTTGGGTTGAATATAAATAGATAAACTTAAAGGGTAGCTTGATGCTACTCTTTTTTATGGAAATCACCTTCTCAGAAGGTGATTTTTAAAAAGCTATTTGGAAAAGGGGGGTTCGCCCGAATTTCCATATAGCCTTTTGTGTAATTATTTTCTACCCGCACGCCAAGAAAGCCCCCAATTATAGGCTTTGTCCATGTCACTGTGACCTGTAAAGTATTCTACAAGACGCTCTACTTTAAAAGTCTCATTGTTGACATTTTCAATCATGGCAATGGCACACATATTTTTTCCATTGCGGTGCTCATCTAAACGTACTTCGATACTTGGGCCTGCACCATAGTTGATTGTGACAATTCCGTCCGCCTCAGACCAATTGGCAATTCCCTCATAAATAAAGGTATAAACAAGTACACGTTTAATATCCAATACTTTGTTCCCGTTAATGCGCAAATTTTCCCCTGCACTGTTTGTTCCTGTACGGTCATCACCATCTAGCGCGATAAATGGTGCAGTTTGTAAACTTCCGAAGGCATTGCCTAATGCCTGTACACAGCCGATACTACCGTCTGTTAGTTCAAATAGGCAGCCTAAATCTAAATCAATTCCACTGTTAGAAGAGGTACCGAATAAAGAAGCCAAAAAGCCTTTAGAAGCTTTAGCTGGTTGCTGGTTCCAATTCAGATTGACTAAAATTTCCCCAATTCCCTGTTGCGATTTAGTTAAATTAATAGATTGACCTTTTTTCGTTAGTTCTACTTTTCCTAAATTGACCATTATCGTACTCCCCCTTTGTTTTCCCCTGTAGCTAAAAATTACAAGTTACTTTATTTTAGCACAATGTGGAAAGTGTGGGGGATTTCTGCTGTTTGGTGAATGGAAAAATACGTCCTTTAACGTCAGTAATGATTCATAGGTTCAAGGCTAATATTGACTAGTAAATGTTTTAAAATTATCAGTTCATCAAGTAATGATTCGCTCTATCAAGCTAAATTTTATCTTAGTTCAGCAAATTCTTTTTGTATCGGAAGCAACACGACAGATACAGAAACCCCCCTTCCACGGTAGGGAGGGGATGAATGCCTATTTTTACCCAGTTCAGTGGGTGTTCAAACACGCACTGAACCAAGATAAAAGCCCCGGCGGATGTCACGGATTTTGAAGAGGAGACCTGCACGATGCAGGTCAGTTAACCGTTGTCACAGGATGTGATGCTTTTAGGTTAACTTCTACTAAGAGCGAGCTCGAAAAAAATCCGGACGCAATT
>NZ_PYWN01000243.1 GCF_003049505.1 Metasolibacillus meyeri | reverse complement strand
GTTTGGGGTGATGCGCCAGTTATCACTGATGAAAGCAAGTTAGTATAAGTCCCCAAGTGTGTAGTAACTATCTTTGAGTAAATCAGCAAATTTTTATCAAAATGAAAGGGCGGTTGGAGAAATGAGGGAACATCCTGACAGTAATTTAGTGAGAAAAGTGCAAGATATTAATTTATACGATGGGGTGCACAGAATTGTAATAGATGGCAGGCAGATTCTTGTTGCGAAAGTCGGTAAATCTTTAGTTATTAATACTGACCGTAGTCTTATCACTCATGTCGACTAAGACAACTTAATATCAAATATTTATCAGCCTTCCATAATATCTGTGGAGGGCTTTTCTAATAGAAAGAAGGTGATAACATGTTCACCGTTTTATACAGCGGCACAGAATACCCAATTAACCACATTAAATCAGCAAAACGAGAATTCGTAATGAATGATATTCCTGATTTGTCTTTATCAGTTGTAAATAGAGAAAATAATCCGGCTTACCATTTTTTAAATGAAGAAAGTATTGTTTTAATTGATGGTTATGAATTTCGTATAAAACTCGTGCAAGAAATGCCGAGCTATAAAAACTTGCAACTTGTTCATATTTTGCTGGATTTAGTGGACATGCCATTCAATCAACTCTTAGATGGCGCATATACGCCACAAAATTTATTAAATCAAATCATAAATGGAACAGGTTTTACACTCGATTTAAACACAACTGGTTTGCCTAATGTAAATGTTAAAGAGTTTGGGCATACAAACAAATGGCGCATGTTAAAAGATGCTACGGAGTTACTACAAGCAGAATTTACAGTGTTACCTGGTCGCGTTATTCGTGTACGAAAACAACTTAGCAATGACTACGGAAAGCAATATCGGTACGCTCATAACTTGCGGAATATATCGAAGAAAACAGACTCTTCAGATGTCGTAACACATGTAATAGTGAACTATGGTGAGGATTTAATACACACTGCAACGTTTACAAGTCCAACAGCAAGTAATTATAGTAGGCAGCATTTTGGTGATATTATCAACGATGAACGGATAGAAACGTATACAGATGCCCAAAAGCGCGCTGAACGAGAGTTTAAAGATATTGATATATCGTATGAGCTTGACGTGATGAAGCACTTTCGTGATGTTGAGCTAGGGGAAACGATTCACACTATTTATGAACCGCTGAACGATTTATCCATTGTCACACGCATTCTAAAAACAACAGAGATCTGGAATGGCGAACAATTTGTGATGGAGGATGCGACAGTCGGAAATTATGTTTTTAAAACAGCAGATGAAATCATTCAAGATCAAATTGAAAAAGATAAAAAAGAGACTTCTGAAAAAATAGATGAAAAAACTAAAATCATTAACAATAAAATGACTTTGCAATTTCATGAAACAGACCAAAAAATTATCGATCAACATACAACAATAACCAGCGAGTATACAGCAGCCATTTCTTTAAGTGCACAAGAATTACGTACAGATATGAGTGCGAAAGTGACAACGATTAATAGCGATATGCAGATAATACGTAATGATGTATCATCTATTTCACAAACTGCTAGTGCTATTCAGTCAACTGTATCAAGTCAGCAAACGCAAATTGGTTCGTTGGGAACACGTATGACAAGTGCAGAAAGTCAGATTACACAAACAGCTAATCAGATATCACAAAAGGTATCGTACACAGACTATAACGGTGATACGATAGCTTCTTTGATTAATCAAACGGCTACATCTATCCGCATTCAAGCTAGTAAAATTCAATTAGTTGGGGCGGTCAGCGTATTATCTGACATCACAGGTGCTTTAGGAAATATCACAAGTGGTAATATTGATATTCAACAAGATGTACTCGTTGGTTCAGGTATTTATATGCGCGGGTATGGCCCTAGAAATGGAATCTATTTTGGAGGGGCATGGGGCTCTCAAATTTATGATGATCGTTCGGGTAATATGACGGTCGAAGCGGGTACACATTTAAATTTGTCAGGTACCCAAGTCAATGTGTGGGGAGATGTGAATTTTTACGGAAATGTATCAGGAGTGGCTGGTTCGGGCACGTCAGGGCTATCAATAGCATATAGCGCAGCATCTAAACGCCTGTATGTACGGCTTTATGGTTCGGATGTAGGTTATGTTTCATTAACTTAAAGGAGAATGATAAAATGGATTATCAAGTACAATTAAACAACGGTCAAGCGATCATATTAGAAAATGCAGAGTTTGAAGCGAAGGGGAGTGAATCTGTATTCAATGTTCGTGATGTATTATCGGTGCATTTTGGTAACTACTTAACGAATAAACACCTAATTAATGCAATTATTCCAGATGGAGCAGAATTAATAGATTTACCCTTTGTACTAACTTTGAGTAATGGGACAGTCATAGCAAAAGGCACTCATGCAGCCATTGATTTAACTGAATTGAATAAAATCATTAATGATCCACAGGCTTTATTTTTTGAGTTTGGCGGGTCTTTAATTATTAAACATTCATTTGTATCGATTATGCCAAATGAGGTAGTTTCAACGCTGTCAAACGACTAGCGTTATTTTTATTGCCTTCCACAACAATACTGTGGAGGGCTTTTATTATTCAAAATACAAATTGAAGGGTGAGGTATATGGATATGATTGAGTATTTGCAACGATTTTTGGAATCAGATAGTACAAAATTAATATATATTTTAGCGCTCATTTTAAGTGCTAATATTATTGATTTTACGATTGGGTGGCTCAATGCCAAGTTTAATCCTAAGGTGTCATTTTCGAGCGCTAAAGCAATATTCGGCATTGCTCGCAAGCTTATTTTATTTATTGTGCTTGTATATGCGATACCAGTCGCGCTATTAATGCCAGAGCCATTAGGTATTAGTGCATTATACGTATTGTATATTGGCTATTTACTAAGCGAGATAAATTCGATTTTAAACCACTTTAAGCTAGCTGATGATGATAAAAGCATGGACCCGTTCATTGAATTTTTCAAGGGCTTAATGCGTAAAGGGGGCAAATAACAATGGTTAAAATCCGTCGATTATTAGTGCCCTCCACAGTTGCAGTAACAGTCACAAACGCAGGGAAAAACGCCAAACGTAAGATATGTATACACGAAACAGGAAACCGTAAAATAGCGGCAAATGCGGATGCTCACGCGCGCTTACAAGCAAAAGGAAATAGCCGTCAAGCTTCATGGCACTGGACAGTTGATAACAATGAAGCTGTCCAATCATTTACACATGAGGCACGTTGTTGGGCGGCTGGAACAGGGCAGGGAAATAATGAAGCAATACACATTGAAATTTGTGTTAACAGCGATGGTAACTATCAAAAAGCTGTAGACAATGCGGCTCAATTAACTGCTAAAATTTTAAAAGATGAAAAGCTAACAATTAGTGATGTTGTACAACACAATCACTACAGTGGTAAAAATTGTCCAGAAATTATGCGTAGTGGAAAAGAAATTACATGGCAGCAGTTTTTAAAAATGGTAGAAGGGTATTTACAGCCTGTAAAAGAAAAGGAAGTGCGTACAATGGAATTTAGTAGTCCAGCATTAAAAAATGAAACAGAAACTACACTAGCAAGTGCAGCACGCAGAAAA
>NZ_PYWN01000242.1 GCF_003049505.1 Metasolibacillus meyeri | reverse complement strand
TAATCCAGAGGAAAAGGCATTCTCACCATCCTTTGCCCACTGCATCAGCTCTGTCTTGTAGAATGTCCAGTCATCTGGTTTCGACAGCATAAATACATGCATCGCTTTCCAGCTCAGACAATGATCGTACAAGGATGTATTATTTATGACCGTATAGTTCTTATTTTTCTCTACTCTGACGATGGAGCCCCTCTTCTAAAAATTTGAATGACATGTCCCTTGCAGGTTATATACAAATTTTTAGATAGGTGAGGGACATTTCTCCAAACAAAAACACCCGTTTTTAACGAGTGTTTTTGCGCTAAAGTTCAAGTGAATTTGTATAGCAAATTACGCTTGAATCATTCATTGTGACATATTGGGCACTTTTACTTGATTTTTTTATCTACCAAGTATTTTGATTCAATATACAAACCAGAGATTTCTCCATTATCAGGATATTCATCAATATAAGACCAACCTCCAATTGTTCCATATACATGAACTTTTTTCCCAGTTTGAATTAATCTAGCACTTCCAAATGCTTTGCTTGCAATGAGGTACGAGTTGATATAGTCAGTTGAATTGCTAATATATTTCACTACTGGTTTAGGATTCGTAATAGCACTTGTTTTAACATAGCCTATGATGTTTCCATATTGAACATACGAATAACCATTCTTCATCTCTCCGTAATTATGCATTAATATTCCAGAGCTGATGGTTCCCACTGTATTACTGTCTGCTAGTGGTTTTTCTTTCACTACTACACCACTTTTAGAATTAGATCGACTAATTGTGTACGGTAAATCAAATTCAATTTGATTTATTGCAACAAATCCATACTGACCATTAAATATAATAGGCAACCATCCATCCTCTGCGGTGTGGATAGAAATAACGAATTCTCCACCTTTAATAGTGCCGATTGTTTGGGATGAATTGGAAGGTAATTCCTTAACAGTTGCGCTAGATTTTGAAACCTTTAAAGTATACTTCAACCCACTCACATCAAAATCTGCCAGGCTTTGATTTTTTGCATATGTATTGTCTTCACTCCAAAAAAATCCACTCAACAGCACACACAAAAATGTAATTATTATGCCTAATTTCTTCATAACAAATCATTCCTTTCTCCTCACTAATATTGCATAAAACTTTCCTTCTTCCCCTCTACTATACATGGATAACAAAGGAATTTCTATTATTATCTTCATCTGCTATTTACTTCAAAATAAACAACCTATGCTCCCAATAAAAGACAGACATTTTGAAAAATCCTTTTTACTAATACAGAAAGTGCGCTTTGTATTATAGACACATACGTAATCTTCGTTTCATCCATCTACTGTTTTAAATATAGAATAAGCAAAATAGCCACCCCAGCCAATTAGCTATTGATTTAACTTTTCAATTCTGTAAGCCATGGAATAGGGCATTGTTCTAGAAGAGACCATATATTTTGTCGATGCTTTGTATGATCACATCCTTTCGGCACATAAAAAATAGACACCTCATTTTTGAAGCGTCTACCTAATTCATATGCAAACTTTCAGTGAGAGTATCTAGTCGTTCTTTACTTTTCGAGGATATATAGTCATATCAACGCCCTTCCGGAAAGGTAAATTGGTTTATTTAGTCCTTGAAAAAGTTAGATACGTCCAATGTTTATGCAAATAATCTAATTTTCATATAAAAATAAGTTAATAACATCACTTCAAACGGAAATATTTCCCACAAAATTCAGTGATCGCTTCACCTCTGCCTCAAAATCAATTTCCTCATTTTGAAAGCTCCTTCCATCGTTTTGTACTCTCTCGATACGCTCTAAATAATTTTTCAGTTTCTGCTTCAATATCCATCTCTTCATTTTTCACACTCGGCTCAAGAGCTTTCTGTGATGGTGTTTTATGGAACCATTCTGGCACAATCTCCACATATCTTCCCTGCTTCTGTTGCGCATGCTTATTTTTAGTCATAGCAAAGCGCCGTTTCGCCTCTTCTGCTTGCGCTAACGTTTTAACATTTTGCTGTGACCAGCCTTTTAAAATCGTTTCTACATAGTTCCAACGAACCACGTTATTTTCAATCGCTAGCTTCATCGCATGAATCACCAGCTCATCCCCCATAGCATCTATCCATGCAGCTATTTTTTCACGAATATATGAAGATAGGATACCGAAGCCATTCTCATGATAAAATGTGATAGCGTTTATTGGTGTAGCCTGTTCATCATTATTCTTTAGTAAATCAGTATTTAATAGATTAGTACTTACTAAATTAGTATTTAGTAGTTCTTGATTTTCCACGGATGGTTTTTCCATAGATGGTTCGACCACAGATGCATTTTCCATGTGTGGTAAATCGGAGGATGGTTCATCATTTTGCGGCACTTCATAAACAACCGTCACCCACTCAAATTTTCCACTCTGGTTGCGGCGTCGCTCTTTTTTCACATAACCGAGTTGCTTCAATTCCTTTAATCCAGAGGAAAAGGCATTCTCACCAT
>NZ_PYWN01000024.1 GCF_003049505.1 Metasolibacillus meyeri | reverse complement strand
ATGATTATAAATGCTCATAAAAAAATAATCCTCCTTTACAATATGAATATATAATAATCTTATTGTCCTATAAAAGGAAGTGAAATGATTTTTAAATTTTTTCAGACGTTTTGACTAGTCTTGATTTTACAAAGAATATATATGTGAATTTGTTGATTTTTGTTGTGGGAGATACTTTCCACAAGCGTGGTCTCCACTAACTTTTTCAGCGTGGCTGAAAAAATAGGTTTTCCACCTACGCTGTTCCTGTAGGAAAGTTTACTTTGCCCTCCACTTCAATCAACAAGTAAATGCTTTATAAAAAAGCGTTTTCTCCTACAAATTACACTATTTAACAATAATGGGCGCGTGTATTTAAATTTGTTAAGAGAAGGCTAAAAGAATAATTCAAAAATAGTGTTATGTTGTTTTATTAAATTAGGCTAGTCTAGCTACACACAAAGCCGCTTTGCATTTTGTTTAATGTTGCACTTGATCGCCTCGTATCGGTTTACTGAAGTAGTAGCCTTGGATGTAATCGCAGTTGGAGTGTTTTAGTTTTAAATATTGTGCTTCTTCTTCGACACCTTCCACTGTTATTTTTTTATTTAGGCTATGCGCGAGGCGGATGATATTTTCGATAAATGATTCTTTGCCATCTTGTAAAAAAATATCGACGAATGATTTATCGAGTTTGATTTTTTGAACAGGAATGAATGTTAAATAGCGAATAGAAGAGTAGCCTGTGCCAAAGTCGTCCAATGCTAATTGGATGCCAGCGGCTAGGAAGTTTTGGAACAGTTTTGTTGCTTCTTCATCGTTATTTATTAAAATACTTTCAGTAAATTCAATTTCAATTAAATTTGCTTGTAAATGATGTTTGTCCAACAATTGCTTTAAAAATGTCGCATAGTCTTTATCATTTATTTGTTTTGGTGAAAAATTGAGCGCAATTGGGACGAGTGCTATGCCAGCTTCTCGCCAAGAGACTAACTGTTCAACAGCTTTTGTAGCGACAATTCGCCCGATAGTTATCATGAGTTCGCTTTCTTCTGCAACTGGTATAAATTGTGCAGGTGAAAGTGCATCATTTTTCAGGCGTAGCAAAGCCTCATAACAATAAACTTTTTCCGTTGCTACATCAATTTGTGGTTGGAATAATAAATAAAATTCATCTTCTTCACATGCTGTGTGCAAAATATGTTTAATTTCTTGCGTTTGTATTAGTGCTGTGCGCATTTCTGGAGAGTAATAAACATCTTTATTTTTGCCAGTTTGCTTTGCTTCGTGTAATGCCAAATCAGCGTTTGCAAGCAGGCTGTCTACGCTGTCGGCATTTGTGTTGTGCGCAATACCGATACTTACTCTAATATCATATTGGGAGTCATCGTAGATAATTGGCGTCACAAAAGCTTCTCTTACTCGTCTTATCCTATTATCTGAAGGTGTGATATGTCCATTTATGATAATAAGGAACTCATCTCCACCAAAGCGAGAGATATAGATGTGGTCATTTTCTTCTGCCATCGTTAAAAAACGCTTTGCTAAAATAGATAAAAGCATATCACCAGAAAAATGGCCGTATGTATCATTAATTTCTTTAAAGTTATCTAAATCAACGAGCAATACTGTAAAAGGTGTGCGCTCTAACAACAATGTTTTTAAATGAGCTGTTGTTGCACGGCGGTTCGGCAAGTTTGTTAAGTCGTCGTGTGTTGCTTGGAAACGTATTTGCTTTTCCTGTATTTTCAAAGCCTCAATATGCTTTTTGTTGCTTTCAAATTGCACTTTTAAGTCAGCCTCTGTCATAACTAGTTGATTGTATGCTATTTTTAGTTGCTCACTTGCTTTGCGACGTACAAAGTAAGCGACAGTCGCAAGAGCAAGGCAAAGTACTAAAATATTAATAATCCATAGGGCATATTTTTGCAGGAAATGTTCGGGTTCATTCATAATATCCGCATCAATAGGTAGCTTGGAAGAGGCTATATTATATTTCTCCATCACCTTATAATCAAATAAATAAGTAGATGGTGTGTCCAGCTCGATTGGTGGCACGATATTATCTTCAAGAATAGAGCGCATCATCTCACCTGCTAAAAATCCACATTTTTGATGATCAATAATATATCCACCAAGCATGCCGCTACCAACACCTGCTTGCGTAATGCTAAAAAAGGGTGCTTGTGCGTATTTGCGTACTAATGTGTAGCGCTCATCTTCACTATAAATAAGCCCATCTTTTTGTTGACCGATGGAAATACCGAAGACGATACTATTTGTGTTTAATTGCGTAAGCCTTTCGATAAACTGCTCTTTCGTATAATGTGATGTATTTAAATGTTCTACATCATACTGGCCAAACAAATCATTCGCTTCCTTAAGCTGCTCGGTAATGCCGATACCGTTTTCTGTATTATCACTGATGAGTACGAGCTTTTCCGCGGTAGGAAATAGAGAATGGGCAAGCTTTATATTCGCTTCGTAGTTTACCTTTTCAATGACGCCCGTAATATTTGGTGCTTGTGCGGCTTTTTTAGCACTTTCTATATTGTCGATGCCCTCAAAAACAATCGGTGTATTTGGGAATAACTCATCTTTATAGAGCATCATAAATTGTAATGCTGCATCGTCACCAACGATGACACCATCATATGGTAAACGATCGTTTAATTTGTATTTCAAAAACTGGTAAAATTCAGCGTAGTCGGTGCTATATTTCGTATTTTTTGTATCCATAAATTCGTAATTCACCGTATATTGCTCAGCATTCAAACTATTTAAAATGCCATCTATTTGGTGTGGAATTGAACCCCAAGAGTAAGAGTAGGAGCTGATAAATAAAATGCGGTAATTTTCTTCAGAAGGTGCAGCGTGAACAGTATGTAACGGAAATAATAAAGACATCATGAAAGTGCAAACGATGAAGTAAATACGCATAACTGTACCCCCTTCCTATAGTATATAAGTAATATAAATCATAACATTTTAACAATTTAAAATACAATCACTGAAACCATAAATGCTAACTATTTTAGTTGTTTATGTTAAGGTCTGTCCGAGTATAAAGAAGTTGTAAAAAACATATTAATTTAGCTATAATTTTTGATCTTTTTCAATGTAAACTGTTTGAAAAAGCATTTCTTTTTACCGCTTATACAGCTCTCTTACCTCTCCTAAATAAGCGAGGTACGCCTGCTTTTCCTGCCATTATCCGCATAACTGTAATCCAACATTCTCAAAGTTGAAATCACTTTTGAGTAACAAAAAACTAGTTGACTGCTTGATTGAAAGAAAAGACGTAGAAGCGAGTGTTTTCGAATTTATTAGTTCAAAAGTAATGATTCGCTCGTAAGATAGGTCAATTCGCACACAAGATGCTTATTTTCGCACGTTAAACATTAAAATTCGCACGTAAGACAAGCTAATTCGCTCAACCAAATTTAGGAGGTATCTGAAAAGCTGATACCTTTCCACAATCGGGCCGTTTAGAATTGCGAAAATGGAGTTGATTTGAAACGATTTATGAAATAGTCATTTCATTTTTTGTCCGAAATATCCAATAGATTTATGGCGCAATTGTCGCTTGTTAAATCATAGCCACTAAATGATAATGATAATTGTTATCAATTATTTTGTGGAGGGTTACATATGAATAAGTTAAGAAAGTCGAGTTTATATTTTGGATTACTTTTAATGGCAATGGTTTTAGTTGGATGCAATTCCGATGATGCCAAAAATGCAGCTGCGGAAAAAGCAGAAGATATAGTTGAGAAAGAAGAGGCAAAAGTGGAAGCGGAAAATGTAAGTGCAACAAAGATGTATACGGATGCACTTTCACGAGAGGTTGAGATTCCTACTAATCCACAAAGAGTAGTAGCGTTATGGACGGTGGGAGAAATACTTGCTTTAGATGTGCAGCCAGTTGGTTCAACTACACAGTTGTTACGCTTCTATACGGATGAAGAAAAAGACGGTATTGAAATCGTTGGAGATTCTGTAATAGGCGATTATGAAAAAATTCTATCGTTAAATCCAGATTTAATTGTACTTTATGCACTTGCAAAGGAAGAGGAAATTGAGCAATTCAGTAAAATTGCACCGACTGTTACAACACAATTCTTTGGAGAGCCGATGGAATCGTTAAGAGATTTAGGGGAGATTCTTAATAAGCAAGAGGAAGCAGAAGATTGGATAAAAGAATATAACAGACGCGTAGAAGTTGCACGTGAGGAAGTAAAAGATTTAAATTTACAAGATGAAAAAGCAGTAGTTATTCAATTGGCATTAAAGAATATGTATTTATATCGAAGCTCAACATTCCCAACAATTTTTGATGCTTATCAATTCCAATTATCTAGCTATCAGGAAAAGCTCCAACAAGATGGTAATTTTGCAAAGGAGCAATTATCAATAGAAATATTACCGGAGTTTTCGGATGTGGATCGAATTTTCTTAATTGTTAATGATGAAGATTCAAAGGCTGCATATGAAACATTAAAAGACAGTACAATTTGGAATAACCTTCCTGCGGTAAAGAATAATCAAGTTTATGTAATGCACAATCGATTTTCGATTACAGATATAACTACTTTAGATTGGGCATTAGATGAAGTGAAGCGATTATTGAAATAGGAGGAAAAAGGTAATGTCTACAACAAAGCAGTTGAAACTAGGGACAAGTATCATTGCTCCAAGGGCTTCAAATGGCGGGTGGCGACACCCCCTTTCGGATTCCTATATTCGTAATCCGATGAAATACTTTACGCAAGTGATTCAAACAGCAGAAAAAGGGAAAATGGATTTTGTTTTTTTACCAGATTACTATAATGTATTTGCTCGTTCAGAAAATGAATTTGAAAAAAATATTAATGTATGGCTAGAGCCGGTAACATTATTATCTGCAATGTCAGCGGTAAGTGAAAAAATTGGGTTAAGTGTTACCTTATCAACAACATATAATGAGCCTTATCATGTAGCGAGAATGATGGCAAGCTTAGATCACTTAAGCAATGGGAGAGCTTGTTGGAACATTGTAACTTCCCGTGGTGATTCGGAAGCTGTGAATTTTAATGTAGAGCACCGTCCTCAAATTCATGAAAGGGATGAACATGCCACGCTTTTTATCGAATTAGTGAAATCATTATGGGAAAGCTGGGAACCAGATGCAATTATTGAGGATAGAGAATCAGGTGTCTTTGCTCTACCAGAAAAGATTCATCCCGTCCAACATCAAAGTAAGTGGTTTTCAGTTGCGTCTCCATTGAATGTTGCCTCGCCACCACAAGGCCATCCAGTATTGATGCAGGCAGGACAGTCAACGGAGTTTAGAGAGCGTGCGGTGAAAACATCAGAAGTCATTTTCACGCAATTGAATAATATGACGGATGCGAAAGCTTTTTATAAAGATGTGAAAGAGCGTGCGCTGAAAAATGGTGTAAATCCAGCAGAAGTTCTCGTGATGCCTGGGGTTCAAGTAATTGTAGCCAAAACAGAAGACTTGGCTCGACAAAAGCAAATAGACTACCAACAATTTGATAATCTTGCTTCAAGAAATGATCGAATTGCTTTATTTATAGGGTTAGACATGACTAGCTTATCACTTGATATGCCATTACCAAAGCATTCAAATATGAGGCAAGATGCTAAATACCAAGAAGTTTTACACATTGCGAAGGAACACCAGTTAACAACGATTTATGATCTTTATATGCATCTGGAGGAAACCAAGAATCATCATCTGACACTTGTAGGTACTGCAGTTCAAATAGCAGATGTGATGGAAACATGGTTACAAGAAGGCGCAGCAGATGGATTTATTTTAATTCCTCATCTACTGCCAGTAGGAATTCAAGATTTTGTAGAAGAGGTCATACCAGAGCTTCAGAAACGAGGCATATTTAGATCCGATTATGAAGGGAGTACATTGAGAGAACATTTAGGGTTGTCATTACCACCTAAGTCTATTCATCCATATGCTTATGAAAAAACAACGTAAATCCATTCAAACAAATTGCTATCTGACTCAAATGACCGCTTTTTCTTTAAATGAACAGGAAATATTTGAATATGGAGAAGCTAATTTTAATTGTCTAATCATTATTTTAAAAGGAAGTTTGAAATGCTCGTATATTGAAGACATCATTTTAAATAAGGGCGATTCTGTAATATTAACATGTAATCACTCACTTCGTTTGAAAAGCGAAGAGAAGCAAGTAAAGGGGTATATTTTAGAATATCAAACAAATGAACATCATGCAGTTTACGACAAGCCGAATGATTACGAAACGATTCATGGGAAGCCAATTCAAATAAAACCTTTTAGTCATTTAGTTATCCAACTGGAGAAGCTCTATGAAAATGTAGATCATCCAGCATTACAAACACAATTAACAAATCAAATTTCCTTTTTACAGCTACTAGAAAAAGTGTTGCATGCTGTATCGAGTAGTTGTGAGCTTGGTGATGCGGTTTCGCTAGTTAATAAATCTATTGACTACATTCATAGTAATTATATGAAAAAGCTAACGGTTGAGCAGTTAGCGCAAAATGCTAACGTCAGCGTGCGTCAGTATTTGCGGATATTTAAAAAAATAACAGCGGCAACACCAGTAGCATACATCAATCAATATCGAGTTTATCGCGCTCAGGAATTATTATTACAAAAAGATGATTCCGTGCAAAAAATAGCATTGGATGTTGGATTTGATGATGTGAATTATTTCAATCGTATCTTCAAGCAAAAAGTGGGCTGTGCACCAAAAGAATATATCCGATTAAAACATAAAAATCCGAGAATTGTTACTATACATTATACTGGTGAATTATTGGCACTTGGCATTGTGCCTATCGCTGATTTAAAAACGACATTAATGCAAGTTTATCAGCTACCAGAAGGCATTAATCAGGTCGGAGAAATGACATGTGATATTGAAAAGATTAAGGAACTAAACCCCGATATCGTTATTTTGTCAGATGCCATTGAATGTGATGTGAAGGAACAAATTGAAAAGTTTGTTCCTCTCATTGTCATTCCGTGGGATATGGATCCTATTACGAGATTACAGCAGATTGCAAAAGTAATGGGTAAGACTGTTGAAGCAAGCCACTATATTTCAACGTATGAGCAAAAAAGAAAAGAAATGAAGTTATGGTGCTCGCAACAAAATTTCCAAGCTCAAAGCACAACGATTTTACGTTTGGATGAAGGAAAGGTTTGGATACATGCAGCTCGATTTTTTCCATTGTTTTATGAAGTATTGCCATTGAAGCCATCACAACTCATGTTAGAAACAACGGAATCTGAAAAAAGATTACGTCGTTATGATGTGCCTTTTCATCAGTTGTCAGCAATTGAATCGGATCGGATTTATATTGTGTTAGGTATTGAAAGGCAGTTTTCCGCGTGGCTAAAGCAGTTGATTTGTTTAAAGGAATGGCAGCAGCTTCGAGCTGTAAAGAATGATGAAGTGTACATACTTCGTCAGCAAGGTCTCGCCAATAGTATTTATAATCAGCAAAATCAGCTAAAAGAGCTACCAGTTATTTTAAGTGGTCAAGCACAAGCTGATGATGAAGGATTATTAATTGGGAAATTATCCATGTTGCAAAATGTGCTAGGAAATTATTTATAAGAAAATAAGGTTGTGAGTATGTGTCTGCTTTTGAAATTAATGAAGTTGCAGTGAAGTATACATCTAAGTGGATTATTGAGGACTTAACAATAGCTATTCCTAAAGGAAAAATTACGACAATACTAGGGCCGAATGGCTGTGGCAAATCGACATTGTTAAAGGCAATATCGCGTATTCTTTTAGCACAGGGAGGTCAAGTATATATTGACGGAAAAGCAATTCAAGCCTTAGCTACAAAAGAAATTGCAAAGCGTTTAGCCATTTTACCACAAACGGCTACAGCACCAGAAGGCATTACCGTATTCGAATTAGTTTCCTATGGTCGCTTTCCATATCAATCAACATTTGGCAAGCTACAGCAACAGGATTATGACTACATTCATTGGGCGATTGAAGTGACAAATTTAACAGCCTTTTCATCTTGTGCAATTGATGAATTGTCAGGTGGGCAGCGTCAACGGGTATGGATAGCAATGGCATTAGCACAAGGTACAGATATTTTAGTGCTAGATGAGCCGACAACCTATTTAGATATGGCACATCAACTAGATATTTTATTATTGCTTCAAAAATTAAATCTTGAGGGAAAGACCATTGTCATGGTGCTACATGATTTAAACCATGCTTCACGTTTTTCTGATTTTTTAATTGCAATGAAAGCAGGTAATTTAATTACGAGTGGTACGCCACAACAAGTAATGACGAAAGCCAATTTGCAAAAAATTTTTCAGATTGATGCTGTGCTAACCCTTTGCCCGTTCAGTGAAAATCCAATTTGTTTATCGTATCAGTCATCTAAAGAAAACGATAATTGCTCATGGGACAAAGGGGGATAGATAGGATGCCATCGACAATGAAACAACAAAATCCAAAGCTAAAAACATATCCTTTTAAAGTCATTATGGTCCTTTTTATAGGGATCTTTGGCTTAATTATTTCGATGTTTATCGCCATCTCATTAGGTGCAGCTAATATTACGTTTTCGACTGTTTGGGAGGCAATCTTTCACTTGGATATGAAAAATACAGAACATCAAATTATTCATGAAATACGGATACCAAGAGTTATCGGTGCGGCACTCGTTGGTACAAGCTTTGCGGTTGCGGGGGCTATGATGCAAGGCATTACGCGAAATCCCTTGGCTGACTCAGGCCTGCTAGGAATAAATGCAGGGGCTACATTCATGCTAGCAATTTGCTTTGCCTTCTTCCCGCATTTATCGTATACATATGTCATTTTATATGCCTTTTTGGGCGCAGCTTTAGGCGCAATTTTAGTATTTGGGATTGGTATGGCCTCGAAAAAAAAGCTATCACCTCTTCGACTTGTACTGGCAGGCGCAGCTGTGGGTGCATTATTAATGGCGTTAGGAGAAGGAATAGCTTTGCATTTTGAAGTTGGGCAAGATTTAGCGTTTTGGTTTGCAGGAGGTGTTTCAGGGACAACTTGGGCACACCTAAAAGTGATTGCCCCTTGGGTAGTAATAGCGTCAATAGGCGCAATTATTCTTTCTAAATCCATTACCGTGATAAGTTTTGGTGATGAGATTGCCATGGGCTTAGGGCAAAAAGTAACACGAATAAAAATATTTTCTCTAATTATCGTGCTGATTTTAGCTGGTGGGGCTGTTTCTGTTGTAGGTGCAGTAGGTTTTGTTGGGTTGATTGTGCCACATTTAATGCGTTATCTTGTTGGGCATGATTATCGTTGGATTATAAGTGGTTCGATTATTTATGGCGCATGGCTCGTTGTATTGGCAGACTGTTTAGCTCGAACATTGAAACCTCCTTACGAAATACCAATAGGTGCTTTAATCGCATTAATTGGTGTACCGTTCTTCCTGTATATTGCTCGTAAAAGGGGGAGAGAACTATGAACTACCGTGATGTACTTACACACAATCATCAGAAAAAAATCCGTAAAAATCAATATATTCTTCTCACTTTGATTGTGCTCATATTTTTGATGTTTTTTATTAGTATGAATACAGGGTCCATTCGTTTGTCACCAGTAGAAGTAATCAGAGCATTCTTTTTCATAGGTACAGAAAAACAGCAGCTTATTTTATATGAATTCCGCTTGCCAAGGATTGTTATTTCAATTTTAGTTGGATGTGGGCTAGCTGTTGCTGGAGCCGTATTGCAAGGTATTACGAGAAATGCGCTAGCAGACCCAGGAATTATAGGGATTAATGCTGGAGCGAGCTTAATGGCCGTATTATTTGTTACTTTAGCACCTAGTAATAAAATGATTTCGGCATTTGTATTACCATTTGCTGCATTTTTAGGAGCTGGGCTAGCTGCAATTTTAATATATTTACTTTCTTATAAAAAAGGAGAAGGTATTACGCCCATTCGACTTTTATTAAATGGTATTGCAGTTGCTGCTGGAATTAGTGCTGTGACAATTGTTTTAGTATTGATGATTACACCCGAACAATATCAATTCGTTGCAACTTGGATGGCAGGTAGTATTTGGGGCTCTACATGGAAATATGTGTTTGCATTAGTCCCTTGGATTGTATTATTATTACCACTTTTAATGAGACAAGCGAATATGTTAAATATTTTAAGTTTAAATGAATTATCAGCGATTGGCTTGGGCGTAGAAATTGAAAAGGAAAGACGCTATTTGTTATTTCTGGCGGTTGCATTAGCTGGGGCAAGTGTGTCTGTAAGTGGAGGAATAGGGTTTGTTGGGTTAATTGCCCCTCATTTAGCGAGAAAATTAGTCGGAGGTAATCATAAAATATTATTACCTGTAGCAGCCTTAGTAGGCGCATTATTAGTTTTAAGTGCCGATACAATTGGGCGCTCATTATTTGCCCCTTCAGAAATTCCCGCAGGTATTGTAGTAGCAGTGATTGGAGCTCCTTACTTTTTATATTTATTAAGAAAATAAGCTTGAAATAGAGCAAGCGTTTTTAAACGTAAATGAGAGGTGAATCTTGATGGAATTATATGATGTAACGATTATAGGTGGCGGTGCTTCAGGATTATATAGTGCATTTTATAGTGGGTTGCGTGATCTGAAAACAAAGGTAATAGAATATCATCCATATTTAGGTGGAAAGCTAAACGTTTTTTTAGAAAAAATACTTTGGGATGTTGGAGCACAAACACCAATCATGGCAGAACAGCTGTTAAAAAATCTTGTGACACAGGCAATGACATTTTCTCCAACAATTTGTTTGAATACTAAAGTTAATTTTATTGATAAAATAGATGAATATTTTGTGATTTCAACTGAAGCTGGGGAGCATTATTCTAAAACGGTTATTATCGCAATCGGTGGGGGCATTGTTCAACCGATAAAACTTGAAATTGATGGCGCTGAAAAGTTTGAAATGACCAATTTACATTATACGATTAAGCATATCGAGCGCTTTAAAGATAAAGAAGTTATCGTCTCTGGTGGAGGGAATGCCGCAATTGATTGGGCAGTAGAATTATTACCTGTCACCAAAAAAATTACAGTTGTTTATCGAGGTGATGAACTAAAAGCGCATGAAGCATTCGTAAATAAATTGAAGGCAAATCATATTGAGATATTAGTAAATGCTACGATAAAATCATTGAAATCTAATCATGAACGAACTTTGGTAGAAAAAGTCATCATTGATCAAAATGGTGTTGAACTAGAACGCGATGTCGATGATATAATAATTTGTCATGGCTACAATCGTGACATTTCTCTTGATTTTGCGGAATCGATTAGCCCAGAACGTAAATCGGAAACATTATTCCAAAGCATCGGTCAATGTCAAACAACTATTCCAGGAATATTTGCTGTAGGTGATATTGTTGCTTATGAGGATAAAGTAAATTTACTTGTAGGAACATTTCAGGACGCTGTATTAGCAGTAAATGGCGCAAAAAAATATCTTCAGCCTGATGCCAACCCATATGCGATGGTATCTTCTCATAATGAAAAGTTTATTGAACGGAATCAAAAGGTTTTTAATGGGAATTTAGTGAAAAAATGATGCGATAGCTAGTGGCACTGTTTATAAAGTATATAGAACAATCATCTAGCGTTTTTGAAAAGATACGTGGTGATATAGCTAGATAGGCATCATTCATTTATGCAATCGTTTTTGGGATGACGGATAGAAAAAATAAAATCTAATTCATATAAAACTTGTAGGATAAGAAGGGTTATGCTACAATCAAAATAATTTCATAGCTTATCAAGAGAGATTGAGGGATTTGGCCCAATGACGTCTCAGCAACCAGCTGCATACAGTATGGTGCTAAATCCAATAGGCGATTGCCTTAAAGATGAGTGGAACACGATGAAACTGCAATCGAGGCTCTCTTTATAAAAGAGGGCTTTTTTACATTTTACAGAAAGTAGGGATGCATAATGACAAATGATTTATTACAGGCGGTTGAATTATTAAAGGAGAAGAAATGGGTAGATTTAACGCATACATTTGGGCCAAATTCTCCACATTTTTTCATGTTTGAGGATGCCAAATTTGAAACGCTATTTTCACATGATGATGGATTTTTTGCACAGCAATTTTCATTTCCTGGTCAATATGGTACACATATTGATCCACCGATTCACTTTGTGCGTGACACACGCTATTTAGATGAATTAGATTTAAAGGAACTTGTGTTGCCGCTTGTTGTCATTGATAAATCAAAAGAGGCGGAGACAGATAATGATTTTACTTTGAGTATACAGGATATTTTGGCATTTGAGGCTGAGTATAGTGAAATTGAAGCAGGCACATTTGTTGCGCTACGTACAGATTGGAGTAAGCGCTGGCCTGATAAAGAAGCGTTTAGTAATAAGGATGAGGAAGGCAACAATCATATTCCTGGCTGGGGCTTAGAGGCATTACAGTTTTTGTTTAAAGAGCGTAAAGTTAGCGCGGTTGGGCATGAAACCTTCGATACGGACTCTGCTGCCGATTTCCGTAAAAATGGCAAGCTGGAGGGTGAATATTTTGTGCTTGAACAGGATACGTATCAAATCGAGCTGTTAACAAATTTAGACCAGCTTCCAGCAAAGGGCGCAGTGATTTTTAATATCGTGCCAAAGCCTGAAAAAGCATCTGGCTTCCCAGTTCGCTCATTTGCGATTTTGCCATAGTTAAGTGAGCTATATTGACAAAATAAAGTAACCATCTAATGCGTGAGGATTTTCGCATTAAATGGTTTTTTTTGATATGAAGATAACCGCTATTGAATATTGCTGGATGAATAGAGATGTCATCAGATAATACGCAAATAAAATTTTTGCGCATTTTTTTCATTTCCTATACAATCATCAATTATTGGGAGGTTATTTATAATGAATATTTCGTTAAATGAAACGATTAAATACTTTGCTCGGTCAACCATTCAGTATTCAGATTTATTTGTTAGGGCGCTTGCTTCAGGAATGGTTGATAGGAACCGTTATACTGCACCAAAGGTTAGTGGTTTAGTCATTACATTATCAGGTTCAGCTACGTTTTCATTGAATGGCGTAAAGTACGTATTAAATAAAGAACGCATATTACATGCGGGACCAAACATGCTCATTGAAATTACTACAAATGATACTGTAGCGTGGGAATATGTTGTAATTCATTACAATATGTATGTTGGTAAGCTTGGCTATGAAAATAAACATTTTATGATTGAAACGGGAGAACATAATAAAATTGAATATTTCGTTCAACAGCTTATTCAACAAGATCAACAACCTGGTGATATTGCTAATTTAAAATGTCAATTATTATTTTATCAGCTTATTGAAACGATGTTAGTTTGTGCAAAAATGCAAATTTCTAATAATTTTGTAGACTATGCATTAATATTGCTTGCTGAAAATTATGCACAGCCTATTTCGATTGCAGATATTGCGGAGCAGATTGGCTGTGAAAGACGACGCTTTGCTTATTTATTTAATAAACAAGTAGGCATGACACCTATTCAATATTTAACAGAGATACGCTTAAAACAAGCCAAAAAATTACTACGTACAACGAAAATACCAATTAATGAAATTGCAGAGCTTGTTGGTTATGCAGATTCCTTTTATTTTTGCCGCGTCTTTAAAAAGCAGTATCATATGACCCCTACGCAATTTCGCAACGAAATATAACCTGTTTGCGCAAAAGTCCATATGGATTGAAAAAAACTCTATTTACTTTAAATCCGGCTATTGTTATCATTTTGTATGTGATAATGATAATCGTTATCAATTGAAAGCTAGGAGGATTTTAAAAGTGAATAAACTTAATGCATTATTTAGTGTATCAGCATTAGCTTTAATGTTAGCTGCATGTGGAGCAGAGGGAGCTAGCGAAGAAAAAACATCTGCTGTTGCGCAAACGTCAGAGGCTGCTACAAAAGAAAATAAAGAGGAAGCTTCAACACAAGCTGATGACAAGGCAACTCAAACGATTACATATTTAGGTACATCATATGAAGTACCTGCTCAAGTAGATACAATCATCGCAGCAAGCCTTGAGGCAATGGAAGACGCTGCAGTGTTAGGGATAAAGCCAGCTGGTGTTATTTCAAATGATGGGCAAACAATACCAGAGTACTTGGCAAAGGAATTAGAAGGTGCAACAGTTGTTGGGACAAAAAGGGAGCCTAGCACAGAAGCGATGTTAACTTTACAGCCAGATGTAATTTTAGGAACGAGTAAATGGGATGAAGCGCAAATGGTTAATTATAATAAAGTAGCTACAACATTCCCATACTCTCATATTTCAGAAAACTGGAAAGAAAATTTATTATTATTCGGTCAACTAGCTGGGAAAGAGGCACAAGCTCAAAAAGCACTGGATGATTATGTTGCAAAATTAGTAGATGCGAAAGAGAAAATTCAAAACAGTGACTTAAAGGATAAGGAGGTTGTCATGATCCGTGTTCGTGGCGGTCTAGCTGTTTATCCAGAAGGAGTATATTTAAATCCCTCATTATATGAAGATTTAGGTTTACAAGTACCTGCTAACTTAGCATCAGTGGAAGCGCAAACTGAAATTTCATATGAGGCATTAGCTGAATGGAATCCCGATGTGATTTTATTACAGTTTGCAACTGATGAAAATACGGATAATCCTAAGTTACTAGATGAAATTTTAAATAACAAGATTTTCAAAGGTACGACAGCAGCTCAAAATGACCAAGTATTTGTCAACATTGTTGATCCACTAGCGCAAGGTGGTACAGCTTGGTCAAAAATTAACTTCTTAGATGCTTTTGTTGAAAATGTACTAAAGTAATAGTGAAGAAAGATGCTGTTTGACAGAAACAGCTCGAAAAACTGAGGTGAGCTGGTGAGAGCGTTCTTGCCAGCTTACTGTCGTTTGCTACTAGCAATCACAAATTAGAAGGTGAAAAAGAAATGATGGCATCTAAGAAAATATATTGGTTTACATTCGTTATGCCAATTTTAATTGTTATGGCTGCTCTAATTTCAATTATGTTTGGCACAAAGGACATACCGCTTTCAGACATATGGCAGGCTATTGTAAATTTTGATGAGAGTAATTTGAATCATCAAATCATTTGGTCAGGCCGTGTTCCGCGGGTATTAGCAGTATTATTTGTTGGGGCATTTCTTGCAGTTGCTGGAGCAGTTATGCAAGGTGTCACACGCAACTTTTTAGCATCTCCTTCCATTTTAGGTGTTGCAGATGGTTCAGCATTTGTTGTTACGATGGCCATTGTTTTTTTACCAAGTATTACGAATTTCCAACTTGTTTTGCTGTCAATGCTTGGCTCATTATTTGGTGGAATGCTTGTATTTGGCTTTGCATCAATGATTAAAAACGGCTTATCTCCTGTTCGTTTAGCGATTATCGGAACAGTGATTGGTACGTTTTTAAGCAGTATTGGCACAGCGATTGCTATGTATCATCAAGTATCACAAACAATTACAATGTGGTACAACTCTAAGCTACATACAGTTCAAATGGATATGGTGCTATTATGTGTGCCGATTGGTTTGTTAGGACTCATACTTGCACTTAGCTTGTCTAACTCTGTCACGGTTATGTCGCTTGGTGAAGATACAGCAGTCAGCTTAGGACAACGTACACGAATCGTCAAAGTGTTAAGTATGTTATCCGTTGCTATTTTAACTGGAACTGCGGTAGCACTTGTTGGAAAAATTGCTTTTGTGGGACTTGTTGTGCCACATTTAGTACGAATGCTTGTAAGTGTTGACTATCGTTATATTATTCCATGCTCAGCAGTAATGGGGGCATTTTTCTTAACTGCATGCGATGTAATTAGTCGTTATATTAATTTCCCATTCGAAACGCCAATAGGTGTCGTAACAGCGTTAATTGGTGTACCGTACTTCTTATACTTAATTCGTAAAAAGGGCGGTGAAAAATATGCCGCATAATATAAAGCGCTATCGCTTCATTCTTTTTACAATGTTTGTGGCGTTGCTGCTAGCTATTTACTTACATTTAACGAGTGGTGCATTTACGATGACGACGTTGGAAGTATTTAAAACATTGCTTCGTATTGATAGCACAGATAATTTCGATTTAGTGATTTTTGATTTCCGTCTGCCACGAATCGTTACAGCAGTGATCGTTGGCATGGGACTAGCACTAGCTGGTGTTGTTTTGCAGGGCATTACAAAAAATGGGCTTGCCGACCCGGGGATATTAGGCATTAATGCAGGTGCTAGCTGTACAGTAGTGATTTTTATGTATTTCTTTCAAATCCAATTAGTCAATGTAGAAATACATAGCATTTTTAAAATTATTGTTATCCCGATTTTTGGTTTTGTTGGTGGTGTCGTTGCAGCCGCTATTATTTTAGCTTTTTCCTATAAAAATAGTCGTATGGATATGCAAAAGCTTATTTTAACTGGGATAGCTATTAATACAGGTTTCGGTGCATTGACATTATTTTGGTCATTAAAAATGAATGCGGATGATTACCAAGCAGCCGCTATTTGGATGAATGGTACAATTTATAATTCAAATTGGTATTTCGTAGTCGCAATGCTACCATGGGTTGTGCTACTTAGCATATTTGTCTATCGCAAATGTCATTTACTCGATTATTTTCAATTAGAAGAGGATAGCATTATTAGCTTAGGAATTGCGCTTGAAAAGGAAAAGATTTTCCTGCTGCTAGCAAGCGTAGGTCTAGTAAGTGCCTGTGTTTCGGTATCAGGCAGTATAGGCTTTATTGGTTTAATGGCACCACATATTGCAAGGCAGCTTGTCGGTATTTCACATCGTGCTGTCATGCCTGTAAGTATGCTTATCGGTGCGATTTTACTCGTCTTTGCTGATTATATTGCCAAAAATGTCTTTGCTCCTGCTGAATTATCAGTTGGTATTGTTGTATCCATTATTGGGATTCCTTATTTCTTATATTTACTTGTAAAAGCGAAAGGATAAGTGCATATGACAGAAGTTTTTCAAGTTAACCAGCTTGTTGCTGGCTACAGCCAAGTGCGTATTTTAAATGAGCTTACAGTGTCAATTCCAGCAGGGAAAGTCACGACGATTATAGGTCCAAATGGCTGTGGGAAATCGACATTATTAAAAACACTTGGGCGCATTTTAAAAAAGGACAGCGGAGATATTTTTTTACAGCAGCAAAATATGAATACAATGTCTACAAGAGAAATTGCTCAAAAGCTAGCAATTTTATCCCAGTCTCCTTCTGGGCCAGGACAATTAAAAGTATTTGAGCTGATTGCTTATGGACGTTATCCACATCGTAAAAATCTGGGAAAGCTTACTGAACAAGATAAAGAAAAAATTGCTTGGGCAATGGACATAACGAACACGTCAGCCTTTGCAGAGCGTGAAATTTCAGCACTGTCTGGTGGGCAACGTCAGCGTGTGTGGTTAGCAATGGCACTCGCACAAGAAACCGATATTTTACTGTTAGATGAGCCGACAACCTATTTAGATATGGCACACCAGTTAGAGGTGCTTGAAATCGTTGAGGAATTAAATAAAAATCTAGGCTGTACCATTGTCATGGTATTACATGACTTAAATCATGCTGCACGTTATTCGCATGAATTAATTGCAATGAAGGACGGGCAAATTCAATGCTGTGGTGCCCCAAACGATATTATGACAAATGACATGTTAAAAAAGGTATTCAATATTGACGCACAAATTTTATATGATGAGCACAATATTCCTGTTTGTTTTTCCTACAAGCTTATCAAAGAAAAGGCTGAGAGAATAGAAAGAGAAAAAGTGCTCGTATAATTTTAGTTATTCAAATGGAGGTACATGGATGTATTCAACTTATTGTCAATACGATTATCCGATTGAAGTATTTATTCCAGAAATGCCTGTGCCAAAAGATGGTTTTCCAGTTATTTTTGTATTAGATGGACACCGCTATGCACAGATGATGTTTATTGCTATGAAAAATCAAATGCTTGTAAGCGAAAAAACAAAAGTTCATCCAAGCATTATTGTGAGCGTTGGGCATAATCAAGACGAAGCAAGCAATCGTCGTTTTTACGATTTCACTGCACCAGCTGAACAATATCATTTCCCGATACGTAGAGGGAAAGCGATGGAGCCAGTTCCTGTAGGGGGAGCAGCAGATTTTCAGCAATTTTTCATTCATGAATTAATACCGTATATTTGTGATAAATATGATGTTAATCGCGCGCGTTTTTCTCTATATGGTCATTCATTAGGCGGTTTATTTTCACTATGGTGCTATTTAACAGAGCCAAATTTATTTGAAAAATATGTAGCAATAAGTCCATCTGTTTGGTGGAATAACCATGATTTACTGCGCATTTTGCATGAAAATAAGGAAAAAAGCGTAACACCTGTTGCAATTTTTGTTGGTGGTGATGAAGGGGATATGGTAGATGATGCGATGACTTTTTATAATCATCGTCTTGCAGCTAATTTACCTGTACAGTTTTATGTGGCACTGGAAGAAAATCACGCTTCAGTAATTCCAGCAACATTGAGTAGGGCGCTGCGTTTTATTAGTAGCTAATCTTTAAAATGAAAACCTATAAAAGCTTGCTTTGTTTATTAAATAAATAGTTCAAAAGTTACAATTCGCCCAGCGGATAAAGGAAATCGCCCAACCAACCACTAAATTCGCCCAACCAATCCTTATTTTCGCCCGTTAAACAGTGAAATTTGCTCAAAAATAGGGGCGTGGCTGAAAAGATCATACCTTTTCAGCCACGCCCCGTCCCCCATTAGAGAATATTATTTCTTATATAGAGCTTAAAATAGTTAATCCCCTAGTTCTCCAAGATTTAGCTTCAATTAATTTTTCCAACCGTGCTTTTGGAGAAGGCCTCGAAATAAAGCCAATGAACATACATTTCAGCCCTGTAACGATTATTCAGATTCAAGTTTAACCCACTGTTGAGACCAGTTTTCGATTGTTCGTAAAATAGGTTCCATGGATTTTCCCTTTTCTGTTAACGAATATTCAATGACTACTGGAGTTTCTGGTATAACCTCACGCTTAACGACCTCTTGTTGTTCTAATTCCTTTAAACGCTCAGATAATACTTTGCCGCTAATTCCGATTGCAGATTGAATTTCGCTGAATCGTTGTGAGCCTGATAATAGTTGATAAATAACGAGTGCAGTCCATCTTTGGCTTAATAATGAGATAGCTTTTTCGAATTTTGGGCAAATCGCTGGTTGCTTCATACTTTTTTCACACCTCACTTAGTTAAAGTATACCACAAACTAAAAAATAAATTACAAAAAGAAAATTAGTTACTTGACAAAAATAAATTACTAAAATAAACTAAGTTACATAAAGTAAGTTATAGAAAAGGAGAAAGTGATAATGAATAAAAACGAAATTGGGAAAGTTATTTTAAGAGCTGTGTTAGGTCTTACATTCTTTATTCATGGATTATCAAAATTTCAAGGAGGAATTGCTAATACGGCTGGTTTCTTTGATAGCATAGGTATTCCTGGATTTATGGCGTATATTGTTGCCAGCATTGAATTGCTAGGTGGTATTGTTGTGATTTTCGGTTTAGGAACGCGAATTGTTTCAACATTACTAGCACTCATTATGGTAGGCGCTATTTTTACAGTAAAGCTTCCAGCAGGCTTTCTTGGCGATGGGCAAATGGCAGGGTATGAGCTGGAATTATTATTACTAGCAATGTCCATTTATTTCATTTTTGCAAGTAAGTCAAAATTTTCGTTAGATCAAAAATTTTCAGCTGACAATTAGGAGGGAGACAATGGGATTTCATACTAAGCCAACTACATTTGTAGGGCATGTCAAAATTAAAGTAACGAATTTACAGCAAGCTATAAAATTTTATCGAGATATTCTTGGCTTTGGAATTTTAGAACAAACTACGTCGACAGTAGAGCTGACGACAGATGGGAAAACAAGTATTTTATCACTTGAACAACCACAAGATGTTATTGCGAAAGAAGGAAGAACAACGGGATTATATCATTTTGCGCTCCTTTTACCAAAAAAATCAGATTTGGCAAATATTGTAGTGCATTTAATGGAACATCATATTCGCTTTGGCTCTTCTGACCACCTTGTCAGTGAAGCATTATATTTACATGACCCTGATGGAAATCAAATTGAAATTTATAGAGATAGAGCATCTTCCGAATGGACTTGGCAAAAGGAAGAAGTAGCGATGGCAGTTGATCCGCTAAATTTCGAAAATTTATTAAAGCATGTAACCACAAGTAAATGGAACGGTATGCCAGAACAAACAGTAATGGGTCATATTCATTTACATGTTGCGGAATTAAAAGAGGTAGAAGAATTTTATGTAAAGGGTCTAGGGTTAGAGGTTGTCAATCGATATGGTGGGCAGGCGCTATTCCTTTCGGATGGTAAGTACCATCATCATGTTGCTGTTAATGTATGGAATGGTATAGGAGCACCAAAGCCAGCTAAAAATAGCGTAGGTCTTGAATTCTTTACACTTGTCTATTCAAATGAAGAAGCGCGTAAAGAGGTTATTAGTAATTTGCAGAAAATCGGCAGTGTAGTTGTTGAAGAAAATAATCGTATCATGACACAAGACCCTTCAGGAAATTCGATTGTGTTAGCTGTTTAAGCTTGGAGGAAACTATGAGCCAAGAAAATAATAGCAGCTTTGAAATCGGCATTTGCGGATAAAGGTTGTATAGCTCCCTGATGAAGTGAGGGAACGACATCGCTGATTCGTTCCTAGAAGTACAATTGATAGACGTTGCAAATGAAGCAGACGAGTAGGACAAAAGAGAAGGATACGGGCTATGAAAATACTGTGCGTATCAGTATATAGAAATGAAAAAAATGGAGGAAACAAAGATGAAAATTGCAATAATCGGAGCAAGTGGAAAAGCAGGAAATCATATTTTAAAAGAGGCTGTTAGCCGTGGGCATGAAGTGACAGCTATCGTGCGAGAGGCAGCGAAATTACAAGATAAAAATGTAACAGTTATTGAAAAAGATATTTTTAAGCTGACAGCAGCAGATTTAAATCAATTTGAGGTTGTTGTGAATGCTTTTGGTGCGCCACTTGGTGAGGAGCAAGCGCATGTGGATGCGGGTCATGTGCTAATAGAGGCACTAAAAGGAACAGAAACAAGAATCATTGTTGTAGGTGGTGCTGGTAGTCTGTATGTTGATGAAAATAAAACTGTGCAGTTAGTTGATACAGCTGAATTTCCAGAGATTGTGAAGCCAACAGCAAAAGGTCAGGGACGCAACTTAGAAAAATTACGTCAAACAACGGATTTAACATGGACATTTATTAGCCCCTCTGCTTTCTTTGATGCAGAAGGCAAAAGAACAGGGACATATCAATTAGGTAAAGACCATCTTCTTGTCAATTCAAAAGGTGAGAGCTACATCAGTTATGCAGACTACGCCATTGCGGTAGTGGATGAAATTGAGAATGCGCAACATGTAAAGCAAAGATTTACTGTCGTTGCTGAAGCGGAATAATTGCTATTTGAAAAGAGCATCCAAAAAGGTTAAGCTTATGCTAACACAATCAAAACTTGATTTTTCAAAGAAAAGCCTTTATAGCTATTAAAAAAGTATCTATTTTTCTAAAAGATGAATATTTCAAAAAATAATAAATATCCGCTATGTGTACCTGTCGCGTCGCAAATATTGCACACGTTTGTACAGAAGTACAGCTTGTTAATATGGAATAAACAAAATGGTCTCTGCCTGTCAAAGCAGAGATCATTTTTTTATTTTGCTGTTATGTGATGTGCGTCACAGAAAGTTTAATTGATAATGATTATCATTGTGAATGTACCCAATTACGGAAAGGAAGTATTTTATGACAGTAGAGCAGCAAGAGATGTTACCTCTTTTTTTAGCGCGTATGGGCAAGACAATTATTCGTCCAGGTGGGATGACAATGACAAACGAGCTACTTGAGCAATGTCACTTAAATGAGCAAACGACTATTTTAGAAGTGGCATGTAATATTGGAACGACAGCTATTCATTTAGCGAAAAAATATGGCAGTAAAGTAGTTGCTGTAGATTTAAACCCACAAATTGTTGCAATGGCACAGGACAATATAGGGAAGCATGGGGCATCAAATTTAGTCTCTGTTCAACAAGGAGATGCCTTAAGTTTACCGTTTGAAGATAGTCGCTTTGACGTGTTGATTAATGAGGCGATGTTAACTGCATTTGCACCAGAAATGCGTACACAAGCATTGGCTGAATTTTCACGTGTCTTAAAGCCAGGAGGCGTATTAGTCACACATGACTTGTTGCATATTGAGCCACAGTCAACGTTAACTGACAATGAAATTCCAGCAGAGCAGCTAGATGAAAAGAGATGGCGCTCTTATTATGAAGCATCGCCATTTGAAATTATGGAAATGAAAACAGGTGACTTACGGTTATTTTCATTTATTGGCATCTTACAGGATGAAGGCATAACAGGGTTAATTCGTATTTTGCAAAATATTGAGGACAATGAGGAAGATCAGCAGCGCTTTATTGACGTTGTGCAAAACTTTGATGACCGCCGCAAAATAGTTGGAAGTATTGCATTCATTAGTAAAAATCAAAAATAAAGGAGTTTATATAAGATGAAAAAGAAATTAGCAGCACTGTCGATTTTTTCAGCGCTTGTGTTAGCAGCTTGTACTGAAGAAGAGGGTAAAAGTGTGAAAGATATCGAGCAGGACAAGCAGCAGGTAGAACAAGCAGCTGAGAAAACAGAAAAGACAACAAGAGTAGCAATGGACCATTTAGATCGCGAAGTTGAAATTGAGGGTGAAATTGCAAGGGTCATCTCTGGAACGCTGACACCGTATTATTCACTTTGGTATGTAGCAACGGATTCAACAAAAGAATTAGTTGGAATGAATCCCACATCATATAGCACTGCTAAAAATTCAATTTTAGCAACAATGTCACCAGAGGTTTTGAATGCTTCTACAAGCTTTATCGAAAATGGCGAAGTCAATGTGGAAGAAGTATTAAAATTAAATCCAGATATTCAATTTGAACCATCTGGGTCACAGGACTTAATTAGCAAGCTAGAGAGCGTTGGCGTGACAGTAGCTGGATTAAATACGATTAATGCCAATTCTGCCGACCCATTATCCACTTATGATAGCTGGCTGACATTTACGAGCCAATTAACAAATACAACAGACAGAGCAGAGCATTTTTTAAAGGAAGCGCGCAGTGTACAGGATGACATTGCAGAATCATTAAAAGATGTAAAAGAAGAGCAGCAGCCACGTGTCATGTTTATATTCCAGCACGATGAAAATGCAATTACAATAACAGGAAACAATCATTTCGGACAGCAATGGTTAAATTCTACAGGCGGTATTAATGTTGCAAAAGAAGAAATTACTGGATCGAAGCAAGTGAATATGGAGCAAATTTTCGAATGGAATCCAGATATTATTTATATTACAAACTTCACAGAAACACAGCCAGTTGATTTATTTGAAAATAAATTTGCTGGTCAAGACTGGAGTCAAGTAAAAGCAGTGCAAGAGGGGAAAGTGTATAAAGTGCCTGTTGGCGTATTTCGCTGGTATCCACCAAGTGGTGATGCACCGTTAATGTTAAAGTGGATGGCACAAAAAAACCACCCAGAATTATTTAAGTATTCAATGGAAGAGGAAGTGAAGAAATATTATAAAGACTTTTATCATTTCGACTTAACAGATGAGCAAATTTGGGACATTTTAAATCCATCATCAAAAGTAACGAACGGATAATGTGGTGAATGGAAAATGAAACTTTGGAAAAATATTTTAATATGGTGTTTACCAGTTGTTCTAGCTGTTTTTTCATTAAGTATTGGACGTTTTGATGTTAGTTTCTTTACAGCGCTTGATATTGTTTTAGCACAAGTTTTTCCGATTGAGCCGTATTGGACACCAATGCAGGAAAGTGTCATTTTAAACTTAAGATTACCACGGATTTTATTAGCATTATTAATTGGGGCAGGGCTATCAATTGCAGGAGCATCATTTCAAGGGATGTTTGGCAACCCATTAGTAAGTGCTGATATTTTGGGAGTAGCAGCAGGTGCAGGGTTTGGTGCAGCGCTCGGGATATTATTATTTGGTCACAATTTTTTAGCAAATATTTTAGCGCTAATTTTCGGCTTAGTTGCTATTGGCTTTGCATATATGATTAGTGGCGCTGGAAAAAACCTGCCCATATTTATGCTTGTTTTAGGAGGAGTCATTACAAGCGCTTTATTCCAAGCACTTGTATCGCTTGTAAAATTTTTAGCCGACCCCGAGGAAAAGCTACCAGCGATTACATATTGGTTAATGGGAAGCTTAGGTACAGCTTCTTATCGCGATTTACTCGTTAGCGGTCCGTTAATTATTGTTGGGATGATTGTACTAATTAGTGTGCGTTGGCGTCTCAATTTATTAACATTGCCAGAAGATGAAGCAAAGTCACTGGGCATTTCAGTTGCTAAGCTACGTTGGACGATTATTTTAAGTGCAACATTAATTACAGCCGCTGCCGTATCCGCAGCGGGGATTGTTGGCTGGATAGGTCTTGTCATCCCGCATATTTGCCGAATGCTAGGAGGAAATAATAATCGCATTGTCCTTCCGCTTTGTGTAGCGATAGGCGGTAGTTACTTGCTGCTAATTGATAATTTAGCGCGGTCGTTAACAGCAGCAGAAATTCCACTTTCTATTTTGACAGCAATTATTGGTGCACCATTCTTTGCCTTTTTATTAAGAAGAACAGGAGGGAAATGGGCATGAAGATAGATGTAGTAAACGGCAATTTCTTTTATGCTTCCAAGAAAATAAAATCCACCGCTTTCCTCTATGAGCAAGATATTAATTTCACCTTAAATAGTGGTGAAATACTAGCAATTCTAGGCCCAAATGGAGCGGGTAAAACGACTTTACTGAAATGTATTACAGGGCTACACCCATGGAAAAAAGGGCAAACGCTGATTGATGATGTGGAGCTAACGACAATCCCATATCAAACTTTGTGGAAGCGGATTGGCTATGTGCCACAAGCTCATAAAATGGTGTTTGGTTTTTCGATTGAGGAATTAGTTGTTATGGGAAGAGCGCCATATATTAGCTCGATTTCGAAGCCGAAAGCGGAGGACTACAAGCTGGCGTATGAGGCGTTAGAGAAGGTCGGTATCGCTAATTTAGCGCAAAAATCTTGCAATGAGGTGAGCGGTGGTGAGCTGCAGCTCGCCCTCATTGCTCGCACACTTGTGTCAGATCCACAAATATTAATCTTAGATGAACCTGAATCGCATTTAGATATTCAAAAACAAGTAACGATTTTACAAGTTATTAAACGTTTAGCAAAGGAACATGGAATCAGCTGTATTATTAATACGCATTACCCGAATCATGCATTTTATTTAGCGGATCAAGTATTAATGATTGCTAAAAATCAAGCACCACTTTATGGGCCAGTGGATGACGTTATGACAGAGCAAAATATGCAGAAGTATTTCCAGTTGGAGCTTGAAAAAATTGCATATGAGTCAAAAAAACAGTTACTGTTCGAGACGCTGGTACCAACTGCATTTGCAACGTTAATAAAATAATCAATAAGGGAGCTATGGAAGATGCAAAAATTAGAAATTGCTAATGTTTTAGCAGAGCAAAGTAAGAAAATGGGCAAGGTATTTAGTCATGATAAGTTCGATGTATTAAATATTCAACTTAAGCAGGGTGAAGCAATTCCAGAACATAGTGCTAACAATGTTGCTGTTATTATCGTGCGACAAGGAACAGTTCATTTTGATGTAGAAGGGAAAGAGGTTATGTTAACTGACGAGGATGTACTAATTATGGAACCGCTAGAAATGCATAGTCTAAAAGCAATAACGGATGTAGACATTGTTGTACTGAAGTTGTAGTAAGAGGCTGTCCAAATACTTTTTGGACAGCCTCAGCTATTAAGTGAAGTTTTCGAATTAGCTCTATTTGTACTCTTGAGCTAGCTCTTTCTCCACGTATAGATTAATCTTCCTTTAGCGTTGCCACAATACAAATGCCTTGTAAGTATTTTTCATATTTCATGAATGTATGTCGCATTTTAAGGACACGTTTTCTTGCCGCAGGCTTTGTTAAGATGTTTTTGGCAATTTTCGCTACACCTAAAAGACCCTCGTCCTCAATTAAACGTTTTGGATGTAGCAGATGCATCGGTACTTTTTTCACGTAGTCAATCTCAAAGCCATGGCTTTTAAGTGCAGCCTTCCATTCCTCCTCAAGAAGTGGCGTTGCATTGACACGGATGGCCTCTACTAAATCTTTACGAATATTTTCTCGCATACCATCCATTTCAACAGCGGGTGTTAGGCTCATTTCATGAATCGCATATTTCCCACCTTTTTTCAGAATGCGTTTTGCTTCGGAAATGATTTGATCTTTTTGTTTTGCTGATTGCATTGTTAGCATAGCTTCACCATAAACGATAGTCGCACTGGCATCTGGCAACCCTGTTCGTTCAGCAGTACCAATTAAGCATTGTTGATTCGCTTTTTGTAAGTAGCTACGTACTTTACTTGCTGCTTGTTCATTTTGCTCGATTGCGATGTAATTTGGATTAGACTGTAATGTTAGCTTGGCTGTTACACCAAGTCCAGGGGCAAATTCGACAACATAATCCTCAGCTGTTATTTGTAAATGCTGGAGCATGGATTGTGTTAATTGTAAGCCACCAGGTCGCAGTACGGTTTTTCCTAAACTGGATAATAGCCAGTGGCCAGGCATTTTTTCATAATCAAATTTTGACATCTATTACACTCCTTATTGATAATGATTATCATTATTGATAATATTATACGAAATAGATGTTGTCTATGCTGTGATGCACATCACAAAAAATAGGATTTTAAGAGGTGTTTATAATGATTTGTCCGAGTACATATTGTTTTTCACATGTGCCAATATTTCAAAATTTAAAGCCAGAGGAATTCGAAAAAATTTCTAAAATGATTACACGACACGTGTTTAAAAGAGGAGAGCATATCCTATTAGCGGGAGATATTAAAAAGAGTTTATTTATTATTCGAAAGGGACAAGTGAAAATCGTCAAGCTTTTGCCAAATGGTCAGGAGCAAATTGTTCGTATTTCAGGAGCAGGTGATTTTTTTGGTGATACAACACTTTTTAATAATTTGCCACTGACGACAAATGTAGAGGCAATTGAAGAAACATATATTTGTATGATTAATGGAGATGAATTAAAACAATTACTTGCACAAAATCCCAATATTTTATTTAAAATTTTGCAGGAAATGTCTATGCGTATTGATGCAATTGAAGAAAATATAAGCGAAATTTGCCATTGTGACGTGGAAGCGAGAGTGGCTTCCTTTCTAGTGAGGCATCACGACGAAGCTGGCACACAGCCGATTACAATGAGTAAAAAGGACATTGCTTCTTATTTAGGTACAACCCGCGAGTCTATTAGTCGGAAGCTATCAGATTTTCAACGTGCAGGCTTTATAAAAATTGAGCGTAATAACATTTATATTGAAAACATTGAGGGGCTGAACGAACTCCATCAATCAAATCTTTTTAAAGTTTAAGCTTTCATTGCTTGCCACTAACTCTATCTAATGGTTCGCTCGGTGTTAGATTAATGGTTATTTAAATATTAATGTAACTTCGAAAATACGAAGAAAGGCGATACCAGCACGAAGTATTATAAAAAGATTGTGTGGGATGGAGCTTGTCTCATTTGAATTACAGTAAACTAAAAAATGGAATAAAATACCTTTTTCGAATGCCTTAAAAAAGATTCTTTTAAAATACATCTTTTTTATAGTATGATTGCTTCATACGGATAAAAAAGGAGAAAAATATTATGAATCTGCGAAAATCATTGACTTTCCAACTTGGAACGATTATTGCTAGTATTTTAGTCGTGATGTTAAGTATTAGCTCTTTTGCTACATATATCACAGCTTATAATAAAATATATGAGGCTGCAGGAATAGAAGCTTATGGCTGTGCGAATATTACGACAGGCCTAATTGCAGCAGCTGATGTAGAGCAAGCTTTAAATGGAAGTGATGCAAAGAAGCAGGAAATGAGCGATGCATTGAATTGGACGACAGCGCATAAAGATATTTTTCAAACGCAGTATATTTTAACGTTAGATGGAAAATTGCTAGCACTTGATCAGCATCTGGCACAGGATGGCTTTAAAATTGGCGATACATTTCAGGTGGATGAAAAAGCTGTAAGCGCTTTATTAGAGCATAGACATCCAACATATTCTGAAATTTACAATTTCGGTGGAATGGATCGTTTATCGGGCTATGCACCGATTTTCAAAGACCATGACGCAACGAAAGAGATTATTGCGATTAGCGTCATTGATTTTGATGCAAATATTGTAAAAGAGCGCACATGGGATGTAGTACGTAACGGCATTTTAATTAGTATTTTCCCTATGTTTTTAGCATCGGTTATTACAGGCTTTTTAATTCGCCGTAAAGTGAAGCCGATTAGTGATTTAATTCATCAGGCGAAGGAGATTGCTAACGGCAATTTAGCAGTTGAAAAAACATCGATTAAAAATCAAGATGAAGTGGGCGACTTAGCCTTAACTTTAAATCAAATGACAGATAATTTACAAGGTATGATTTTAACAATGCGTCAAACGGCACATACATTATCCAACAATGCAGAGAAATCGGCAAAAACATTAGGAAGTATGACGAACACAATGCAAGGTGTTGCAAGTCATATTAGTGAGGTGACAAGCTCGATTACTGGTGGTATGCATCATGCGGAAGAGGCGAGCGATGCCCTTGTGGATTTAGCGAAAGAATTGCAAATGATGAAGGTAAAGGCAGACCATACTGTAGAAAACTCGCAAACGACATTGCGAATTGCACGAGATGGTGAGCAGCGTGCATTAGATATTAACAATGATATTGCGTTGATTCAAAAAGGCTCTGACGAAGTAAGTCAAACCGTCGAGAATTTAGTAGCTTCTGCAACAAAAATCCAAGCGATTACAACAACGATTACAGAAATTGCTGCTCAAACAAATTTACTGGCACTTAATGCATCGATTGAATCGGCACGTGCAGGCGAGCATGGCAAAGGCTTTGCCGTCGTTGCAGAGGAAGTACGTAAGCTAGCAGAACAATCAAATCGTGAAGCATCGCAAGCTGAAAAGTTAGTCCAAGACATTATGGCAAATATCGAGCATGTCATTACATCATCGAAGGATAATACGAAATATATCGTACAGGGAACGGAAACTGTCAAGCTTACAACCGAGTCCTTACATGCTATTTCACAGGCTGTGACAGAGACGGTCGAGGAAATTATCCACATGACCTCAATGATGACAGCAGAGGCAGAAAAATCGCAGCATGTTGTACAAATGATTCAGCACTTAGCAGCTAATATAGCTGAAATTGAAATAACAATGAACAATCTAACAAATGCTTCTCAGCAAACGACGAACAGCATTGATGAAGTGGCACAAGGCTCAAATGAAACAAATGAAATGGCACAAACATTAACAGAGCATGTAAAAGCATTTACATTAAAATCGTAAACATTGGAGGCAACTATGGCAGAAATCAAATACGAAATTGTCGAGCATATTGGCGTACTTTCGGAATCAGCAAAAGGCTGGAAAAAGGAACTAAACCGCATTAGTTGGAATGGCAACACGCCCAAATATGATATTCGTGAATGGGCTCCAAACCATGAAAAAATGGGCAAAGGGGTTACTTTATCGGAGGATGAGGTAAGGGTTTTGAAGGAATTGTTGAATAAATAATACGATCAAGTCACCTCAGTTTTTAGGAGGTGACTTTTATTGTGATTCAGTAGATGTTTAAACAATTGCTGCATCACAATGAAGAAATTTGTAACTCCATTAAGTACTATAAAATCGAATAAATTCTAGGTGAATAAAATGTAAAAATAAAAAGTGTCCTCACTTTATTTTAACTAGCTTTGAGGGTTTCAATGCGCATTTTTTAGTCTATCCTTTATAATGATAGGAAGAGGTGATGATATGCTGAGTGAGCTAAGTAGTTTTATTATATTTACTGTGATTTTTTGTATAGTGGCTTTGCTATTTATTGCTTCATTAAAGTCCTTTTTTTCTCAACTGAATATACGACGTCGATTAAAGAAAGCGCTGCGCCAGAATCGTAAGGAGATTCGCCAAGCAAAAGGTAATAGAGCGCAGCAGTTCGAGATATATAAGCGTGTTTATAACAATGTAGTATATGGCAGGAGGCGTTTTAGACGGGCGCGGAAGCAGGAGAAGTATGAACAAAGGCTGAATGATGAGTTAAATTTAATGATTAAAAATCCGTTGACAGCGCTTTTTTCTTGGCTAAAGTCAGTTGTGTTCGGTGTTGCTACTGTATTATTCTTGCTTTGTAGCCTATTGTTTGGCTCCATTGCTGTGGATGAATTTAAGGCTTCCTCTTTAACCCTACCGACAGTTAATCCACAAATTGCATTGAAGTTAGACACCGATTTTAACTTTGATGTTGAGAGACAAATCAATCAGCTTTTGAATCTATTTACTGAGCAACCTAGCTTTAATATTGAGAAGGTTGCAACAACGAATATTACGCCTGTTTATAAGGAGAGCGATTACCCAACAGCTGTGACGAATGGGGAGCAGCTTGGACAGGCAATGGCTTATTATATGGGGCAGTTTGAAAGTGATTTTATGATTGAATATCACGGTGTAATGCCTGATTTGCAGCAAGTTGTAGATGAGGCAATGCGCTGGCTAGAGGACAATGAACTCTATTTATCTCGCTTACGCAGAGAGTTATCTTGGCAAGCAAAAGATTATCGCAATGGCTATGTGGAGTTTCAAATCAAAGCGACATATGATATGACAGCAGAGCAAAATGCACTCGTCAAAGGAATGGTTAAGCAAATCGTTAGTGCAATGCCAAACGACTTATCAGAAGTCGAGAAGGTGAAATATGTCAATGACTATATTGTAACGAATACAAAGTACAATTTGAATAGCAAGGAAAGTCCATACACACCGTATTCGATTTTAATGAATGGTGAAGGCGTATGTGAGGGCTATGCATTAACGGCTTTACTTTTATTAGAAGAGCTAAATATAGAATCAAAATATATTTCGGGTGAGGTTACTTCAGGTGAGTTACATGCTTGGAATTTAGTGAAGCTAGATGGCGAGTGGTACCATCTAGATGTTACATGGAATGACCCTGTTCCAGATCAAGGCAACAAAGTGTTTTATAATTATTTTTTAATTTCGGATAAGCAAATTTCAAAGGATCATTTTTGGGATAAATCGAAATACCCTGCTACTGCAAGTGAAGGATATATGTAAAAAGGAATGCCGAATGAAAAAGGCATTCTTTTTTGTGATATTTGAGATTATTATTTTAAATGTGGGAGAATCGCTCATAACTAGCTAAAAAGCGCTCAAATAATACGAAGAAGTGATCAAATCGCAGCGAAAATTGCTCAAATAAGTTATTTTGCTCGCGAGTTCCCAGCATTTTAACTTGGTTCAACAAGTGCACAATCTATCTCAGGTGACTTGTTCGAAAGAAATTGATTTTACACCATACAAATTCCAGCAACATATGATAATAAAAAGCTTATCAGAGAAGGGAGTAACACCTTGCTGAATGTGGTCAGTGAAGCATTTTTTAAGCAATATATTGACCGGGAATTTCATATAAAGGGAATAAAGTGGTATGTGTGGGTATGCTCACTTAGCTTAATTGCGATGATGGTATTCTTCATACTTTATGCCTATCCAGATACGCAAAAATTCAGATGTATTGTTGGTGGGGTAGTCTGTGGGGTGACATCGGTTATTTATTTTAAACATGAGAAAAATAAAAATACGCGTGCTCAATTAGGTGATGAGAAGGAAACATTTCAAAAAAATATTCAACTAATGAGGAGAGTATTAATAGAAAATCATCTACTGAAACTGGAGCAGCTAAATATGTTAATTAGCTCAGCAGATACTGAACTGTCAGGCTTACGTTTGAGCGAAAAATTAAGGAAGTGGCTGTATGGAATTATTTCAGCAATTTTGATTCCAAGCACGACATTCATATCGACATTGATTGGCAATTATGAGCAAACGATTAACTATATATTGCAAGTTTTTTCGCTTGTTTTAATGCTATTAGTTATTTACCAGCCAATTAAATATTTATTGTATTGGTCACTCGATACAGAATTTCACCAAATGCTCGTATTGAAGCGTTATCTTGAGGATGTAAAGATGATGGATTATATTAGGTAATGAAAGAAATAGGAGTCCCTAGCTAACAACCAGACCAAATTAATTGTGTCACATAGTGTGGGAATACATATAGTAGGTGCAGAGGGCAAAACATGGCCTAGAATAGGAGTGATGAAATATGTATGGAAATCATCAGCCACATCCATCGCATATGTATCCACAAGGAGCACAGCCAAACACTTGCAACAATGGAGGGCAACATCATAATTTACAGCAGCAAACACTCGCTGCGATTGCACCAGTTGTTCATCATGGCTTATGCGAAGCACAGTATTTAGGCTATCAGCATGCTTTAACAGAAGCAGTAGCAATTGGTTATTTAATGGGAACGGGCTATAGTTTTGAGGCAGCTTGGAAACTGGTTGAATCTTGGTGGAGAGCGCCAGGAAATCCTTTACCACAGCCATATTAATAGGAACTGGTCTAGAAAGTAGTGTATGAATCACTTTCTAGACCAGTTCCTTCTGTTATTAGTGGGGTACAAATTTTTTGATAGCTATCATTGTAACGGCAAAAAGTCAGATTGCCAAATGCCGTTTTTATTTTGAATCATGCGCCACATGCCTATGTCTCCACTAGGTAAGTGGAAAGTAATAATACCTTCATCATTGTGAATTTGAAATTCACCAGCTTGTAGAAGTTGCGCATAGTACGGGGCGTAACGGCGCTCGTTTTCTAAATGGGAAAAGGAGTTATTTTGACGTATATGCTCCTCTTCAGTCCATTGAACATGCCCTGGCTCTGTTGTATACATGCGGTAGGCTGTCCGTTTATCTACTAAAAACTGCGCATATAGCTGTACACGTGCATAAGTAATCGGGTCAACATTGCGGAATACTTCTATATCGTTTGAATTTTTGAAGGCTGTATATAAGCTGCGCTCCTGTTCAGTCCATTCTTTTTCCATATATTTACTTTCGTAACCTATCACCTTGGCATCAACTTGCTCCAGTGAGATTGCTTCTATTTTATCAAGTGACCAATTGTCAGGAATGACGAAAATTTCTTTTTCTGAAAGCTGTGTGATCGCATGATTAAAAAAGAAAATTTCTTGTGCATTTTTTGTATCTTCAAATTTCTCAATATAATTTTCATAGACGGTTTCACCCATTATTTTTGCGAACATAGCATGGTACGGAATTGGAATTGTATTAATAACGACAGAGCCATTGATAATTTCAATCGTTTCATTAGGTAAGCCGAGTACACGGCTCATTACTTGCTGCCCATCCTTAGCTGTATAAAGAATAACATCTAAACGATCTAGTTGATCGAATTGTGGATCAACGACAAGAGGGTATTGCGTATATTCTTGCTTACCTTGTTCCATCGTATTACTCGTTAACTGGATAGCATACTGTTCTCCTGATAATGAATTAATCAATGGAATATCTTCGATTTCATCACTCCTACTATATAAGTCCCCAGCTAGTCGTTCCCATGTATTGTCTTTATTTTGGACAATAATACGTGCGGCCTTATCGCTAATAGCAAACCAGTAAGTGAGCCCATCTGTAAGGGGAATCAAGGTTGCCTTCTGTTCACCGACGATAATTTGTTTTATCTCTGCTGTCTCAATAACACCTGCATACATAAAAGGCTCTTGGACAGTTGAACCCCAAAATTCCTTACCGTCATAGGGCTTACTTTGTGTACCTGTCGCTTGTATCCACCGCCAGCCATTTTTGTATTCTAAATAGGCTAAATAGATTTTTTCCCCCTCGTCTCGCTCAATAAAGGCAACAAGTGCATCCCCCTCTTTTAAATAATTAAATTCCTGAAAAATCACTTCATAATTTTCGCCTTCCATGTAGCTTTCAAAGAAGTGAGTAAATTGTGCTTTTGAATCATTTGTTTGCTGCCATAAGCTTGCACCAACAAATAATGCGAGCAATGTGACAAAGCTTGCTGCTATAAATAAAGTAGTCCAACTTTTCTTTTTGGGCTGCATGATTTGTTGCAGGACATAGTTTTCATTTTTTGGTGTGAAGTGCGTTTTATCTTCCAGTACTTCCTTGAGCTCTCGCTTAATATTATTCATACAGATCACCTCCCAATTGAACTTCGCTCAGTGACGTTTTCAATAAATCGCGCCCTCGCCTTAATCTCGTTTTAATTGTATTTTCAGAGATGCTTAAGAGTGTCGCAATTTCAAAACTCGTCATTTCTTCATAGTAAAATAACACGATTGCTTCTCGGTATTTGATAGGAAGCTCTAACACAGCTTTTGCAATCGCGTGCTGTTCTAGCTTTTGTAAAGTTTCTTGCTCACTTGATGGGATTGTTTGTTGCTTGTTTTTCCAAAGGCCCTCTAAGATGCGCAGCCTATTTTTTATGCTGCGTAAATGGTCACAGCTTTTATGTATCGTCATTTTTGCTAAATAAGTTTTGATGCTTGCTTGCCCTTTATATTGCTGTGTTTGAAAATATTTGATGAAAACGTCTTGCACAATGTCTTCTGCAATCGTCCAGTTTTTCACATAAACATAGGACAGACGCGTAAGGTAATCGCCGTATAAACCCATCAAATCTCTCATTTCGTCTGCATTCAAAGCTAGATGCCTCCTTTCTTCACGCAATAGACGGGTGAGTGGTGAAAATAGTTTCAAAAATAATGGATGGATATACTTCAAGTAGGAACCTAAAGTGAAATATTTAAAGAAAATGATACTTTACACCAATTATTTTTGATGAATATATTATGTAATTATTAATGATACAACACTTGAATATTTTTTAATCTAAAATAATTAATAAGATAAGATGTTTGTTTGTGCTTTTGAAAAACACAGTTGTGTTATTGTGATATACAATGTATGATTATTGTACAATAAAGAAATTACATCTAGATTCGCGGAGGAAAGAAATGAAAACATTGTTTGAAACATGGAATCGCATTAATCTTGTAAGCAGAATTGTTGTAGGTATTATTCTCGGCATTATTTTAGCATTAATTGCTCCAGAGGCATTAAGTGGTATAACAATTTTAGGAACATTATTTGTATCAGCACTAAAGGCCGTTGCGCCAATACTTGTATTCGTGTTAGTTATTAACGCACTTGCGTCACACGTTAGTGGCAAGGCAACAAATATGAAGATGGTACTGGTGCTTTATGCGGTTAGCACATTTTTAGCAGGCTTTGTTGGTGTTGTAGTAAGCTATCTATTTCCAACAGAGCTGACATTAAAAACAGGCGCTCAGGAAATTGCTCCACCAAGTGGCGTTATAGAAGTATTAGAGTCGCTATTATTTAATATTGTAACAAATCCAGTGAGCGCTATTATGAATGCTAATTACCTTGGTATTTTAGCATGGGCTGTGCTGCTTGGGATTGCATTAAAGGCATCGAATGATTCAACAAAAACGATGTTAGCAAATATATCAGATGCTGTTACAAAAATTGTACAGTGGATTATTAGTCTAGCGCCAATTGGTGTTATGGGGATTATGTTTGATATTATTTCGACGACAGGCTTATCAGCATTACAAGAGTATGGTCGACTAATTATTATTTTAGTTGTTACGATGTTTTTTGTGGCATTAGTTGTTAATCCATTGATTGTCCTGCTTGTAGCACGTCGCAATCCATATCCAATTGTTTTAACAAGCTTAAAGGAAAGTGGTATTACAGCATTCTTTACACGTAGCTCGGCTGCCAATATTCCAGTGAATATGGCACTCGCTGAAAAATTAAAGTTAAACAAAGATACATATGCTGTATCGATTCCATTAGGGGCAACGATTAATATGGCGGGGGCGGCTGTAACCATTTCTGTTTTAACGATGGCAACGGCGCATACGTTAGGTATTGAGGTTGATATTTTGACAGCCGTCATTTTGATGGCTTTAGCAGCGGTTTCAGCTGCTGGTGCGTCAGGCGTTCCAGGAGGTTCCTTATTGTTAATACCGCTAGCATGTGGCTTACTCGGCATCTCAGATGATATCGCCATGCAGGTCGTAGCAATCGGCTTTATTATTGGGGTTGTACAAGATTCCTGTGAAACAGCGTTAAACTCATCGTCAGATATTGTGTTTACAGCGGCTGCGGAGTATGCGAAGGAACGAGCGAAATAGGCGTTTTCTTATTTTTATTGAGAACATAAACGAAGAGCTTCACATTATCTGGAAATGCTTGTGTGATCAATATCATGTTGGTCTTATTCAAACTTTTATGGATGGTGATTGTTTTTTATCTTGAGACGGGCGTCTGCTTTTATGCAAAAAACTTACTGTTCGTTAATGTAGGATAAAATGGTAAAAAGAGCATCTTTTCTCTTTATGAGAGAGGATGCTCTTTTCGTAGTATAATGAAACAAATAACAATGTTGGTATTTTTAGAGGTGATAAACGTTGCAATATAAAGAAAATAATATAATAGATTTTGTTCAACAATTTATTTTAAAATCTGGTGAAAAAATTGAGAAAATCGAACAGCAAGGTAATATACAAACTTTAACAATCGTGAAGCATTCAGCACGGATTTATAAAAAAGTTGCGCAAATAAAGATAGCAAAGCAATTAGCTAATGAAATAGTCATACCTAAAGTATTGGTGAAGTATAAATTTTCACTTAAGGCAAAGCGTCAGTTAGATGAACCTGTTGAAACGATTTATCAATGGCTTTCAGCAGGATGGATTGTGCGTGAAATTCGCTACAATGTAGATGGGCTTAGCGTAAAAGAAGAGGTTTATCGTATGGGACCAACATATATGGAGGTGCTTGAGCAACAGCAAGCACAAGACCAGCAACAATATAATTTTCAGCTAACACTGCTATTCACACAAGCAGAGGCACTACAAATGCCACAATCATTTCAGAAGGCTATGCGTTTCGATGTCATGCCATCCCGTTGGAATCAGGCAAAACGGTTGAAGTTTATCCAATTTTGCATTGCATTTTATCAGCTTGCACAGCGTAAAGATTTATTTGATTTTAAAGAGATTGGCGCTACATATGAAGATCGAATAGGCGCTTCTAAAATGTTTGATGCAGAGCGTGAGGAGTTTTTAGCATATTTAGAGCAATTCAATATTGATGTGGCGAACTATGGACTTGTCAGCATTGGGAAAATTGTTCCAATTTATTTCGCTGGACATGCACAAGCAGCATTGGCTACATATGAAATTGGCGCAGTGCATGCGACAACAGATAATGCGGTGTTGCAAACAACATTTACAACGAATAATACAACATTATGGTTAGTTGAAAATCGAGCTATTTTAACAAGAATGGCAACAGAAAGTGAATTTTTACAGAAGAGCAATTCGTTTGTTCTTTGTTTAGACGGACAAATTCGTTCTGCTCATAAACAATTGATTAAGCAGTTGCTATGTAGTACGATTCAGCAAGTGTTAATTTGGACGGATTATGATGTAGCAGGGCTAACGATTGCCAAAAATGCGATTCAACTATTGTCATGCCCATATAAAATTATCGGGCGTCATAATCAGCTATTTACGGATATTTCCTTATATGAACAATGGCTTCAACAGGAAGGAAAGCATGAGCAAGAGCAGCAATTAGGAGGTAGAGAGCAATGGGAAACATGGGTGTAAATGCACCAATCTCAATTTTTCAAAGTGATTATTTTTCAGCAGAGTTTATGAAATCGATGCGGGATTTAGCTTCCTTATCAGCTGTTTTGAAAGATTTAAGCACGGAAAAAATGTACGATTCACCGACAGAAATTATTCGTTTTTTGAATATTATCCAGCTATTGAATGAGGCATCATTAGGAATTCGTGAACCAATCGATACGGAAGATACGCTATATTACCGATATCGAAGCATTTATACAAATGATGAAGAACCACCGACAATACAAACGATTCAGCGCGTCTTGAATATTTTAGAGCGCAATAATTGGGTGATGAAGCAAACGCGGCAAATTAAGCTAATGGATCGTGGAAAGCGCCTAATGGACGGCTTAATTCGGATGGGAAATGATGCGCTTGCTTACTATTTGCAGGATGATATTGGTCGTTCACTATTTCAAGCGAGGCGCGATGCAGAAATTAGTGCAGCTTATGATGATAAGGGCATATCTGGTGGGAATAAAATTGCGTCGATGATTTATAATGTCGAGCAGGCCATTGAACAGCTTGAAAGCCGACAGCTTGAATTTTTAGCGGATCGCAATGCGTTACCACAGCTTGAGCAAATTAACGGATTAATGCAGGAATTAGAAGGGAAAATGGCGGAGCGTTTAGCGCAGTTTCAAACATTAGAGGAAAGCCTTATTATGAGCAATTTAATCCATCGTGGGACAGCGACAATGACAAAAGGAACTGCGTTAAGCTTAAGCGTATTAACGAAATACATTCGCTTCGTCAATATGCAGCTCACACCAATAGAAGAAAAGATTTCTCCAGAGAAAGTGCGTAATTTTATTTTATCGATTTATGAGCCACCAGCGCACTCAAATATTCCAACGACACACGATATTTTTAGCTTTATGGAGCAAAATCAGTATGAAGGTGAAACATTCGATGGCTTATGGCTTCCAGTAAAATTTGCTGCACCGATTGGTAAGGAAGATATTCATGAGGCGGTGAATTATTTAGAAATATACGAGCCGAAGCGTGAGGGAGAAATGCAAGAAATAGAAGAGCCTGTGTATGATGATATTGAGATTATGAATGGTTCAATTAGAGAGGCATTGGATTCGGCAAATTGGCAAATGATGAAGGCACAAATCGATACGTCAAAAATAGAAAACTATTTAGAGGAGCATGGTGAAACGGAAATAGAGCAACTCATTGTGGAATCTAGTTCAAATAAGTGGAATGATGCGATTTTATCTATGCTGGCACTGTCTGCCTTAACGAGTAATAGCAAAATAGCGGCACAGCCAAAAGCAGAAACGAAGGAATTCGACAAGGAATGGGAGTGGATAAATGATGGAGACAAACAATATACCATACGCAAGCTCACTAGCGATGATTAATCAGCTCAAAGGTTATTTAACAACAGAGGAGGAGCTTGCGTTTATGCAGCTTTTATTTTCCTCATCGGCTTCAATAAAAGGAGCAAATTATGGGCTGCGTCGCGTTGAATTAGAGAGAATTTTAAACATTAAAAATGATGATGAAGCATTGTATTCCTTTATTCAACGTGTGAATGGAGCGGTGCAGCGCTATTTTAAAATTGTCTATGATGAGCGACGCGACCGCATTGTAGCGATGATGCGTGTGACAGCGAATAATGCGAAATCGACATTAAGCCATGAGGCGTTAGCCATTTTATTATATCTATTTTATCAGCAGGAAGTATTGGGGCATGAATTTACGTTATTGCATCAGTTGCTGCTTGACTTTGGACATGAATCGCTAAATGCGAATCGAAAAATGAAAGTGAATATGGATCAATTGAAAAAAGTTGGCGCTGTTGAAGATTATACAGAAACCTCGGAAGAAGCGTACCAGCTGACAACGATTGGCGTCCACTTATTTTCTGATTCATTTTTGCATCGCACGGTCGAGTTTGCACAGGAAACAAAGTTAAATAAAGAAGAAGTAATGAAATTTTTTAAGCGCTATAATTTGTATGTTGAGGAGGATATGCAATGATTCCATATGTCTTAAAAATACATGGTGTCCGTGACTTTTCCTCCTGTAGTATCGCCCTCGGAGAAGCGAACGAACATATACTCATTACAGGACCAAATGGCGTTGGGAAGTCAACGCTCACTTTTTGTATTGGCGCCATTTTATATTCAGCAAAGGTTGAGATTGAAGGTCTGCGTTCAAATAATTTGGCGGCAGATAAGCCGTGGAATGCAAGAATGACACTTGTATTTAAAAATGAAGGATCTGCACGCATCGATGGACCACCTTTTATTGCCTTTGAGTTAGCTGTTCATCAGCCTATCAAAAATGGCATCATTCAAAAGGAATATCGTATTTTAACAGGTGAAACGGAGGAGCAATTAACAAATGTGACTTCCTATACATCGGGAAATACAACGGGACGCAATTTTAGTGCTTATCGAGAGGACTTGCGAAGTAAATATAAAATCGATCCAGATTTATACTATTTAATTTGGTATCAGCAGGAAGTAAATCAATTTGCAGCGATGAATCCAGAGGAACGCTTTCGCCAATTCAGTAATATGTTTGATATTGCGGATATGCAGAATCAGTGGGAAACTGCACTCGAAAGCGTGAAAGAAGTAGAACGTGAAATTGAGCATTTATCCTCTGTTGTAAGAGCCGCAGAATCTAATTTAAGGGTTGCTGAAAATGATTTAACTAATTTTCAAAATAATCGTCGACGTTTAATCGAAAATGGAAGCAAATACTATACGTTTATGACGCTGCTATTGCAAAAATTTACGAGCGAGCTAGAGAAGGAGCGTGCGATTCTTTTACAGCTTGAGGAGGAGAAGAAGGAGCTACTGCAAAAGCAATCTGAATATAGTCAACATGAAAAAGCAGCAATCCAGCACTTAGAAAAACTGAAAGCTGAAAGCAAGGAAATTGAAAAGCAGCTAACAGAAAAAAAGGTCGAGTTAGAGGGATGGCAAGATAAAGCAACGACATTGAGAAAAGACTATGAACAGTTATTTAAACAGCTTGAAGCAATTTCTGAAAAGGCAAGACGCCTACGTTTTGATGAGGAAACGACATTTGCTAAATATGATGCAACAGTAGCGCAAAAAAAGCAGTTAGAGGAACAGGAAAAACAATTACAACATAATGAAACTCTTTTGAAGAAGCAAGAGCAAAGGATTGTAAGGGAACAGGCTCAAATAGAAACAAATCAACAAACTTTTCAGCTGCAGCTTGAAAAGGCGTATAAGGCTGTCAATCTGTATACGAGCAGTAGTCATATTGAAACATTGATCCAACAAGCAAATATGAAGCAGCAGGAAATTTTCAAAGAACAGCAGTTAGCTATACCAAAAATAAATGAGCATGAGCAAAAGATCCAGCAATTACGGAAGAAGCAAGTAAGGTCTACACGACAACAGCAAGGATTACAAGATTTGCGAAAAAAAGGTATGGAGGCCTATACATTACGTGAATTAATTGAGCTTGCACCAAATGCTCCTTTGAAATTAGAAGAGAAAATCGAAGCAATCAAATATACGATTTTTTATAATGGCGCTAATTATAGACCGATGAACGACTTATATTATGTGTCGTTAAAGCAAGTTGTACCAAATCGTATTATTGTGAATCTTCCTCAACTTGGTTTGCAAATGCGCAGTGGTTTATCAGAGCAAATGCAAAACTATGCAAATAAAGCATTATGGTGGGTCGAACAATTTTTTATAAAGACGCCACAAATTGAAAACGGCATTCTCTTTGATGAGCGAGGTAGTCGAGGAGCGCAGGAGCAACTGCAATATATTTTAAGCGATGCCGCAATCCAGCAAATGCTACAGGAACAAGAAAGTTTATTAGCTAGTTTAAAGCAACAGCAAACAAAGCTAGATGAACAGTATAATAGTAACCAAATATCTATTCAGCAATTACACGGAGAGAAGCGTGAAATTCAAGAGGCGGAGAGTATACTGCTACGTGAAGGTGAATTAGAACATTATAAAAAGCAGCTTGTACACCTAGAGGAGCAATTGTCTACAATTTATGATGAGCAAAGCGCTATAGAGCAGAGGCAGAAAAAAATACAAAAACAGCTAGCTGGCACAGTGCATGAATTTCAACTATTAGAGAAGGAATGTCAAATTTATGACGAGCTTGGGGCAGCAGCAGAACAGCAAAGGCGACTACAACTATTAGAAGCACAGCTAAAAACAGTTCAAAAAAATGTAACCGAACTTAATCAGCAGCGAGGAAATCTTGTAACGGAATTGACAAGCAAAACAAACGAGGTACACCTTCAAAGCAACGAAACACGAAAACGTAAGGTAGATGTTGAATTAGCTATAGAAAGATTAACGAAAAATGACTTAAACAGCAAAAACAACAAAGACAGAATGGAGACGCTAGATGCGGAGCAGCAATCTTTAACAATTAAACTACAGGAACTAGCGCAAATTTTACCATTAGAGGCATCTGTCATGGATGAAGGAGTTTCCATGAATTTAGGCAAGGAAGCATTGCGAAATGGTACTGTGCAATATGCAGCAGCTTTTGAAAATGCACGGACAGAAAAGGTAAATGTCAATGCTGAGAAAAACTACGAAGTGATGAAAAATGATTTTGACCGTAAGAAAAATGATTTGGCGACGGCTGAAATACTTCTTGAGGAAAATGCGAATCGCGCGGCTGAAAACGAAGACAGACTTGAAACGACCATTAATATGCATTTAACAAAAATCAATTTGCTTTTCCAAAAATATATGGACAAATTCCACTTTGAAGGAAAAATTGAAAAGGAGCGAGTGACAGAAAAGACAGGCCGTATTAAATACTTACTCTTTGTCAAGGCGCGTAAAATTGGTCATGGTGGTGACATGGAAGATGTTAGCGTAAAAGCTCGTCATGGGAAGGTGGGGAAAGGTGTTTCTGGTGGTGAGGAGTCACTTAGCTCCTTGCTATTTGCGTTAGCATTGCTCCAAAATTTATCCATTGCTCCAAGCTATATTGTGCTAGATGAATTTGATAGTGCATTAGACGATGAGCGCAAAGATAAAGTGTTTGATTTATACGCGAAGGAGCTAAAGCGCAAGCTCATTATTTTATCACCAAAAGGACATGATAGTTCATATTATAATTATTTCTCAAAAGCATTTATTATTGAACACGATTCATCCATTCCGAAGAGCTTCATTAGAGGGGTGGAAAAGAAGGGGAAAATGCTTAGTTGATGCATATTTTTATAAAATGACAATAATGGTTATCGGGAAGGGAAATGGAAGTTGCCCTTCTCGATTTTTTAACCGCCTTTCATGTAGCGTAGCAGTGAGCGCATTTTGGAATTTTCCTCTATTAATTTATCAATCTGTTTATGCTACAATTTAGAAGAGAGGGGAGGTGAAGAAAATGAACAATGAAAGCATTATGATGGAAATGCTCCAAAACCTAGTAGTAAGTGTTGATAGTATGCAACAAAATATGAATAAACGTTTCGATCAAGTAGAGGCACGTCTTGCAGATGTAGAAGTACGATTAGAAAACGTAGAAGTACGCCTTGGTAAATTAGAAACAGATATGGTAGATGTAAAAGTACGTCTAGAAAATGTAGAGACAAATTTACATGCTCTGAATGGACGTGTGGAGGCATTGGAAAAAACAAATAGTGGCATAGGTGAGATGTTTGAGCATACAGTACGGCTTCAGCAAGAAGCAACTGATAGCATTCATGAAATTTTACAATTCCATGCGCATAAAATTACAGAAAATGAAAAAAGCATTTACTTTTTAAAAAATAAGCTAACCTCTTAAATAACTACTTAATTTCATATTTAGTAGACCTCATTTGAATGTTTAAACATCCAACATCGGATCTTTTCGGATTACATTACTCCCATTTTGTCATTGAGGTGCAATGGCTTACACTAGGATAAGCCAAAAAAGCGGCTTACACCCTTTCGCAAAGGATGAAGCCGCCCTTTTATTTTAATGTACTTTGCATAAATGATTTCATTTCATGACTTAGCGTTGTTAATTCTTCAATAATTTCGCTAAAATCTTGGACTAGCTGAGCTTGTTCATTTGTAGCTCCGTTGATTTGCCCCATGTTTTGCTTTAGATTTTCTAAATTACGATTAATATTTTTTAATGAACCTTCAATATTTTCAGTCGCATTTGATGTTTCTTGAGACATTTTACGAACTTCCTGCGCTACGATGTTGAATCCTGCACCATGTTGACCTGCACGTGCAGCTTCGATGGAAGCATTTAAGCCAAGTAAGTTGGTTTGACGAGAAATATTTTTAATTAAATCGGTAATTCCATTTGTTTTCTCGGCATCTTCTAACGCATGTTGCGCTTGACGGTTAATTTCTTCACTTGTTGCAGCTAGCTCCTCAGAATGAGAGGCGATTGTATGTACTTTATCTTGTAAATTTGTAACAATCGTATTCATTTGTTCTATATATTTTTCAAGCTTAACAGTATTATCAATTGGTAGACCGAAAGCTAGTGCTCCTACGACTTTACCATTTTCACGAATCGGGAATGAGAAAGCATTTACCGCCACACCGTATACATCCTCTGGAATGATAACATCTGCATTGTTTCCTTTAAAGGCTATAAATACATTATCGTCGTTCGGATTAATAGAATCCCCATCTTTGTAACCAGTATCTACTCGCTTACCAGCTAAATATTTAATCATTTTTTGATCTTCTTTTCGACAGACAGCTACAATAGCTTCTTCTTTTAAGGCAAGGTGAATATAAGGGGCTGACATAGCAAGTGCTTCGATAATGTTCATGCTTAATTCCTCCAAGTTTCATAGTAAAATGGCAATGATTAATTTTACTTTAACATAATGACAGATAATACTAAATGACTAATTCATGAAAACTGTATTTAATTTAGCTAGATATATTATATTTTTCAGAAAAATATTTAATTTTTTAACCTAATTTTAACCTTACGAATTTATCCTATGTATAAATGATGTTTTAGCGTAGTTCATTTTAAAATCATGCCTATGTGAGGAGGTATACAATGGACTTTTTAATATTAGTATTCGCACACTTACTAGCCGACTACCCTTTACAAGGAGAATTTCTTGCTAAAATGAAAGGAAAAAATTTTATTGTTCTATGTAGTCATGCGGGCATTTGGACGGGAACCGTTTTAATAGCAGCACATTTAATAGGCTATTCAGTGGACCTTTTAGATGTTTTGATTTTATTTACTGTACATGCGCTAGCGGATTATTTAAAGGCAAAACCAATAGGGTTTTACAAAAAGTTAGATTCTTTAGGAATGGGTTTGTTTATAGATCAATCCATACATATTTTGCAAATTATTATTTTCATGCTCTTTATGTCAGAGAAAATTTCATAGGAGGTAGATATGAAAATAAAATTTAGTTATATGATGGTTGCTATTGCGATTATTTTAAGTTTTTTATTATATAAAGATGGCTTGAAGGGGCTTGAGCTAAAGCTACAAGACCTATGGTTACAAGAAGGGAGAGCTATTGATTCAAGAATTGCGATTATTGCGATTGATGACGAGAGTTTACAGCAGATTGGGCACTGGCCTTGGAAACGTGATACTCATGCGAATTTAGTGCGTATTTTAAATGAAGGGAAGGTAGCGATTATTGGCTTTGATGTTACCTTCCCCTTACCGGCTGAGGATGCAAAAGAGGATGAGCAGTTTATTCACGCGATTCAATCGAATGACAATGTAGTACTTGCACATTATGGGCAATTTGCTAGTTATGCGACAGAAGGCATGATAGAGAGTACAGCATTATCAGAGCCATTTCCAGCATTGAAAGAAGCAGCAAGTGGATTAGGGCACTTGAATACAATTCCTGATCAAGATGGCATTGTTAGAAAAGCATTGCTTCAATTTTCTTATCAAGGTGAGATGGTTCAAAGTTTTTCAGCCGTAATTGCTGAAAAGTATTTAGAACAGCAAGGTCAAGCCTTAACAATAAATCACAAAGCTTTAAACCGATTTCAACAATTGCATATTGACTATGTAGGGAAGCCGAATGCGTTTGAAGTAATTCCTTATACGATGGTGCTGAATGGAGATGTTCCACCTCTATATTTTGAAAACCGGATTGTTTTAGTTGGTCCGTATACAGTCGGAATTAAGGACGATTTTTTAACACCCATGAGTCAAAAACAGCCTATGTATGGCGTAGAAATTCATGCCAATATTATTCAAAATTTATTGGAAGGTAATTTTAAAAAAGAAGTAGCTTGGCAATGGAATATGGGATTATTACTAGTAGCAGCAGGTATTGCTTATTTCATTTGCCGAATGCGTTCTTCATTATTGTCGCTACTACTATTTGTTTTAACAACAGGTATTGTGCTGTTAAGCAGTAAAATTTTATACGGAAAAGGTTGGATTATTTCCCTTGTTTATATGTTAACGCTGTTTACTGTTTCTTACATTGTGTCAGTTGGTTTTAATTATTTTACTGAACAATTGGAGCGCAAGCGTATTACTTCTATTTTCGGACGTTACGTAGCACCTCAAGTAGTAACAGAAATTTTAGAGAATGGTGAAGAAGGGCTAAAATTAGGCGGCAGTCGCAAAGATATTAGCGTTATTTTTGTTGATATTCGAGGTTTTACAACATTATCGGAAAGTGTTGAACCAGAGGAAATAGTCGGTATTTTAAATGAATATTTAAATTTAACGGCCAACTGTATTTTTGAATATGGGGGTACATTAGATAAATTTATTGGTGATGCAACAATGGCTATTTTTAATGCTCCTTTACCGATAGAAAATCATGAGCTACAAGCTGTGAAAACTGCTTGGGCAATGAAAGAGGGAGCGGCTGTTCTTGAAGAAAAATTACTAGAACGTTACGGAAAAAGTGTTAAATTTGGTATCGGTATTCATACAGGACCAGCAGTTGTTGGCAATATTGGTTCAAAAACACGAATGGATTATACGGCGATTGGTGATACGGTAAACACAGCAGCGCGCCTTGAAAGTAATACAAAGCCGGGACAAATTATTATAAGCGATAAAGTGTATGAAAAGGTGAAGAATCAAGTTGTGGTGAATCCATTAGGTGAAATTCATGTGAAGGGGAAGATAGAAAGTATTACAATTTACGAGCTGGAAGGGGTGAGGGGATGAATAAAAAAATAGTAGCAGTCGTTATTGCAGTTACTAGTATTATTTTCATTTCTTTATTTGCTTATTTATTTATTAACAAAGAAACAAATGTAGTTGGGAAAATCCTATCGATTACGGGCTTAGTAGAAGTGAAAAAAGAAGCGGAGAATAAAATATTGAAGGTGTTTGCCAATATGGCTTTTACTGAGGGCGATACGTTAATGACAGGTGCTGATGGACGCGCTGAATTAGCGATTGATGAAAATAAAGAAATTCAAGTGGCACCCAATACACAAGTATCCTTTATAGAGCTAGTAACTAGCATAAATGCAAAGGCAGGAAAGTCTTACTTATATTTAAAAGAGGGGAAAGTCAAAATTAAAATTGAAGAGAAGTTAACAGGAGATTCCCGTTTTAATATTGAAACACCAAATGCGATTATGGGTGTAATGGGAACTGAGTTTTTTGTCTATTATGATGCAAAAGGTACATGGGTAGGCGTATTAGAAGGAGAGGTTGAAGTTGTTACAGACGATGGAAATCGTATTTTACTAGTACCGTTAAATAAAAGTGTATTTATCGGCTATGATGGCGAAATCGAAATTGTTGATTTAGATATGGAGCAAGTTCGGAAATTTGATACAGAAATAATTAGTAGCGCGGATGAGGACAGAATAATAGTAGATACAACATTCCTATCTGCTTTATTAAATGGCAAGGACGAAAAAGAGGATGCAATAAATCAACAAACAGGTGACCAAGCACAGCTAACTGATAACATGATGCAAAGAACAATTTTCAATAATAGACCACTAGCACAAGGCAGAATACGCAATCAGCCTAATGCTACAATGTCACAAGCTATAGAGGAAACGTCAACAGTGGAAGAAGAGCCACCATATGAGGAAATTCCACCAGTGGAAGAAGAGGAGCCACCGTACGAGGAAATTCCACCAGTGGAAGAAGAGCCACCGTACGAGGAA
>NZ_PYWN01000241.1 GCF_003049505.1 Metasolibacillus meyeri | reverse complement strand
CAGGCTGTGAAGTGTTTAGCTTGTGTTCCTTTATCACCAATCAGTGGGGGATGAAGAAAACCCCCACTGATTGAAGGTTCACTTTATAGACCTCCCTTTTTTAATCATTCTTCGTATCATAAACAAGGTGACAGATATTTTGTGCGTGAAAGCGAAGCGGCAGCACATGTTTTCTCTGTTGCGAAAGCGAAGCGGCAGCAACAACAACATGCTTTATATGTCAGAATCCCCTATTGATTATAAGGTTCACTTTATTTAACTCTTTTTCAACACATTGATTTCCTTCGTTAGCTTATTGAAGCGTTGATCAAGCTCCATATATTCAGCAGAGCCAATTTGAGCAAGACTTAATTTGCCTAACACTGCTTGTCGCTCTGTTTCCAATGCTAATAATGAGGCGCTGTTATCCTGTTGTATTCCTTGCTTTGCTCTATACTTTGTCAATAGCCCATCTTGAATCAATAACTGTTCATCCGTTATTTGCTGTAAAAAATAATGGTCATGTGAAACCGCAAGAATCGTTCCCTTAAATTGCTTCAATGTTAACTCTAGCTGCTCACGTGATTCAATATCTAAATGGTTCGTTGGTTCATCAAGTAATAAAACATCTTTATTTTGCAAAATAAACTGCATGAGCTTCAGCTTAACACGCTCGCCCATGCTCATCGTCTGAATTGGATTTTGCCAATGTGCGGCTGTGAAACCAAGTTGTTTCATTAAATGCTGTACAAGGCTTCTTTCTTCAAAGGTTTCACGCTGGAAAATTTGCGCAGGTGTCGATGCTAGCGGCAGGTCAAAGACATTTTGTGATAAATAGCCAATCGTTGCAGTTGGTGATAGCCAAAGCTTGCCATGATACGATTCTTTCCCCATAACCATTTGCAAGAAAGTCGTTTTTCCTGCGCCGTTCTGACCAACTAGCGCCACCTTTTCACCGTGCAATATCGTAAAATGCTTACTTTTAAATAAAAGCCTGCCTGCGATATGCTTTTCGATGCCTGTTACTTCTAAAAACCGCTTGCCGCGCTTTGCTGTTGCATTGATTTCAAATTTTACCTCATAGGGCTTTGCTACTTGCTCCACTTTCGCTTCGCTTAGCTCCTGCTCCAAACGCTTTCTTTTCGATTTTATTTGAGCATCTGTGCGCTTCGCCTTCACGCGATGGTACTCTTTAAAGCCTTCCTGTTTTGTTGATTGGGCATGTGCTTTGTTTGACCAGCTCGTTAAATTTGTTAACTGCCCTTCAATGCGTTCGATTTTCTTTTGCTGCTGTTCATACGCATGCTGCTGCGCGTTTCGCTCGGCAGCTCGAACTTTTTTATAATGCGTATAATTGCCGTTGTATGCACGAACTTCCTTATTTTCAATCGCCCAAATTTTCGTTACAACCTTGTCTAAAAATGCGCGGTCATGTGAAGCAACAACAAGCGTTCCTTTATATGCTTTGATTTGCTCGACTAATAACTGTATGCTCGCCTCGTCTAAATGGTTTGTCGGCTCATCCAGCAAGAGCACGTCCTTCGCCTTTGAAAAGCCCGTTGCAAGACGCAGCTTTAGCTTTTCGCCACCACTTAATGTTGCATATTCATTACTCGGTACACGCCATTTTGCTAAAAGCGCCGCATCTGCATGAAGCAGCTCATCATATACTTCCTGCTCCTGCACAATATAAAGGGGTGTCACACGGCGTTGCCATTGTAAGGAACCTGCACTAAACTCTAAATCACCATTGAGCAAATGCAATAAAGTCGACTTCCCTGCACCGTTTTTTCCAACAATTCCAACAACATCCCCTTCAGCCAAAGATAACTTCACATTTTGGAATAAAACCCCTTGCTCTAATTCCATCATAGCATCATGTATTTTTAATAGTTCTATCATAAAAATGCCCCCTTAAAGATGGGGAGAACAAAAAAATCCTCCCGTAATTTGGAAGGATTAGTCGGCAACAAATAAGCTTTTTCACTTTGCTTTTACAGGCAAGCGAAAAAACGATAATTTTAGAAAATGGGCAGACTAATCCTGTTTTTTCATGCTGAATAATTCATCATGTGTAAAAAATCAGGTTAGTTTAACATCGGCCACCCATCTTCCTTTCCGTTTCGAATTGTTAGTATTATAGCATAATGAAATGATTGTTGCATGCTGTTTGTTTAAAATATTTTTATAATGCTTCACACTACAAATGTGATATTATTTGGATATACACAATAATCCAATTATTAATATTACTTAAA
>NZ_PYWN01000240.1 GCF_003049505.1 Metasolibacillus meyeri | reverse complement strand
CAATTTAGGTGGTAATGTAATTAACCGTAATTTGATACAAATGATAGTACCAAACGAAACGCAGTCAAACGACTAGCGTTATTTTTATTGCCTTCCACAATAAGACTGTGGAGGGCTTTTAATATGAAATAAAGGAAGGTGTCATATGAAAACAGACACATTATATACGTCTTTTATAGGCGGTTCGATGGCTTGGTTAGCATATTTTGTAGGTGGTGTTGACCATTTAGTAAAAGCTTTTGCGATATTTATGGCCATTGATTATACATTGGGAATTATGGTTGGATATTTATTTAAAAATGTTGAAAGTAAAAAGGCGTTTAAAGGTTTAATTAAAAAGTTTGCCATGATATTAATGGTCATTGCAGCCGTACAACTTGACTTAGCAACCGACAGCGGAAATTTCATGCGTAATGCGATGATACTATTTTTAATAGGCATGGAAGGTATCAGTATGATTGAAAATTTAGGCAAGCTCGGTATTCGTGTTCCTAAATTTCTAGCAAATGCATTTTCGCAATTACAAATGGAAAATGATGATAAGAAAAAAGAAGGGGGCAAGTAATGTGATTACAATTTCACCTGGTCATTGGTTGCCGTCCACAGGAGCAAAAGACATTATAGATGAAGTAACCGAAGCTCGTAAGGTCGCAAAGCGTGTTGTTGCTATTTTGCGAGAGGGCGGAGTACAAGCTAATTACGTTGAGGATAATGTGTCGAAAAACCAACAACAGAATCTAACTTACTTAGTTAATGAACACAAAAAAACATCGCGCAAATTAGATGTGAGTGTGCATTTTAATGCATCCGCTGGACGTCAAGACAGAGCGATTGGCACAGAGGTATTATACAAAGTCGGAGCATTAAAAGCCCTAGCAAGTAAGTTAAGTGGCGTTATGGCTAATGCTATGGATGTTCCAAATCGCGGAGCTAAATATCGTGACAACCTTTATTTTTTAAATAGCCTTCCACAGTCAATATTGTTGGAGGTTTGCTTTGTAAATAGTATTGCTGATGTGGTTGGTTACAATGAAAATTTCGAATCATTATGCCAGTCAATTGCTACAACACTAGCAGAACATGTTGGTATTAAATTAAACAAAAAGGAAGTGCGTACAATGGAATTTAGTAGCCCAGCATTAAAAAATGAAACAGAAACTACACTAGCAAGTGCAGCACGCAGAAAA
>NZ_PYWN01000239.1 GCF_003049505.1 Metasolibacillus meyeri | reverse complement strand
TTTTTTACTATTTCTTTATAGAGTTATTGTATTGGTACTTTAATTATAGGCTTTCTTACCGAATAATAAATTAAGAAATTATTTTTGGGGAAGGGGGAGAGCATATTGCAGATAAAAGGGAAAGCGTTTACTGATATCATAAAAGAGGAAGAACAGTTAAAGAGGAAGCAAGAATTAGAGCGGGAGTTAAAAAAGCAACAAAAGATGGAAGAACAGTTGAAGAGAGAAGCAGAAGCTGCTAAAAAGCGGATGGAAGCAGAGCAAGAAGCGTTAAAAATTCAGATGACATGTTTAAAAATTGCAGGACGCATTATAGCTGGAGATAAGGTACCAACAAAAGATCATCAATATTTAGTGAAACATGATTCTAAGCTATACGGAAAAGCGTTAATGATGCGAGTTATAAAGGAAGAGCCTAAGGAATATAAGCAATTATCTGAGGAGGAAGAACGCAATAATCCGTTATCTAAATCATCTACAAACTCTGAAGTTACAAGTGACATGAATGAAATTGTTACACCTACAGTAGATATTCAAATTTAAGTTTCTTAGATTAAGATATAGGAGATAGTGAACTCATAATCGGAAGAATCCTAGCTGAGATAGACCGATATAGAAGAAACTGTACTATAATGATGTATATGTGATGAGGATGTTTGTTAAATAATTCACTATAATTATTTAACAAATTGAGCGGATAAAAATTAACTATTTTCTTTTGGGAAAGCACTTGTTATAATGAGCAACAGAGCATTGAATTTTAGTCATTTGAAAAAAATATTATTTTTTTCAAAAAAAGTATTGCATAATGTGAAATAACGTTATATACTAATTCTTGTCTTGAAGAACAGATAACGTTCTGAAAGAGAAAAGAGTCTAGTAATGATGGCAAAGAGGTCACACCCGTTCCCATACCGAACACGGAAG
>NZ_PYWN01000238.1 GCF_003049505.1 Metasolibacillus meyeri | reverse complement strand
CACTAGCGTCGCATTAAAATAATTCAATACGAAAAATAAATCTGACTTTTCTGTAACTAAACTTTTCCATAAAAAAATCCTTTATAATGGTTGGTGGTAGTAACCTATCCAAATCCAATATAAAGGACATCGCATGGATAAGATTACACGAAAAACATCATTTGAACAATGGTTTTCCCCAATTTCGTTAACAGATTTTGAAGATCTGGTGAAAACCAATCAACTAAATGCCTATACAAAGAAGTTACACATGAATTCCTTTGTGAAATTACTTTTGTATGCTCAACTCCATGAAACAGAAAGTTTACGGGCATTGAGCGACGCTATATTTTCGGAAGATTTACAACATGCAACAGGGTTAGATTCCATTAGCTTCTCACAATTAGGTAGACGATTGAGTCAGATCCCAACCGTGTTTTTTCGAACGATTTCTCTGAATTTGGTTGCCCAAATCCACAAGAAAACAGATTTTGAGAAGCGAAGAAAAATTTCAACACCACTGAAAATCATTGATTCGAGTACACTACCGCTTAATTTAACCAACCACAAGTGGGCTGAGTTTCGAAAGACAAAATCAGGTGTAAAGCTTCACTTACGTCTCGTTTTCATGGAAAATGGCTACTCTTATCCAGATAAGGTAGTGCTAACGAATGCCATCGAACACGATCGAGGTCAACTAGAAGTATTCATAGACGATAAAGAATGCATGTACGTGTTCGACCGTGGTTACCTTGCTTATGAACGTTTTGATCGAATGACAGACAAAGGGTATTTCTTTGTTACACGTTTACGTAAAAACGCTATCGTCCGTGTAGTAGAGCCTCTTTTAGTAAAGGAAAACTCAACTGTACTATCCGATGAAATGGTTGTGATTGGGACAACTCAAAATCGCTCAGAGAATGTTTTCCGCCTCGTAAAAGTGATGGATTCAAAGGGAAATGAACTTCATTTACTGACCAATCGTTTTGATATAGACGCAGATGAAATCGCAGAAATCTATAAATCACGCTGGGCGATTGAACTCTTTTTCAAATGGATGAAACAACATTTGAACATCAAAAAGTTCTATGGGCACAGTGAACAAGCTGTGCACAATCAAGTGTATCTAGCCATGATTGTGTATTGTTTGAATGTTTTAGCTCAACTGAACACAAATAGCGAGCGGAGTTATTTACAAATTAGTCGCTATTTGAAAGCAACTTTATGGAAATCCGCTCACATTTGGTTACGCAAAATCCAAGGAAAGAGTGTGCCATAAATGTTTGAACAGTCGTTGTTGCACAAGACACAGGGAATAGTAAAAAAATGGATATTCACTACCTTCGCTTTGGTGCTATCCATTTTTCATTAAAATCAAGAAAAATAAAAACTGAAGATTCAGAACTAATT
>NZ_PYWN01000237.1 GCF_003049505.1 Metasolibacillus meyeri | reverse complement strand
AGGCGTAATTGCGTCGGGATTTTGAATTGTGCTTGCACAATTGACTCCTTTCAACATCCCTGACATCCGCCGGAGGCTTAACTTGAATCAGTCGGGAGTTTGGGACTCCCTCTGATTTCTTTTCTGGCATTCATCCCACTACTTATGGAAGTCGGGGACTTCTGTATCTGCCACTACGCTTTCGATACAAAAAACAATACTGAATCAAGTTGAAAATTATTTTATTCAAGATATTCTTTTGTTAAAAATCGTATGTTTAGTATAGCGGAGTTTATCATCTATAAAATAGAAAAATCCCGAATAGGTTACTTTTTAAATATTCACTATTTGGAAATGCTCATAGAAAAGTGGATTTACACTAAAATTATTGGTATAAATCCACTTTTTAAATCCTAAAAATAAATTAAGCACAAATATTTAATGTATTTTTATAAATTCATTAATTTTACAGTACTCAAAATTCCTTAATGTGGAATTCATTCCTTTTATTTAAGTTCAAACAATGTCATCTAATCGATTTCAGAGAAAAAACCCCAAAAACTAGGTGCTTCTTCTTTGAAATCTAAAGTTTTTATTTTTTGAAATATTTTTATGTATATTTCTTGTTCTAAATCATCTCGCTCTTGTAAAGCTGTTTGTG
>NZ_PYWN01000236.1 GCF_003049505.1 Metasolibacillus meyeri | reverse complement strand
TTTATATGGGAATCAAGATTTTTTAGCCTTATTGTATTTAATTTTCCTTTATTATTCTTTTTAGAAAAAACAAAATCAAGTGTATCTTCAATCAAAATGTGCAATTCTTCTCGAAAATCAATTATATTAAACCTAATGTCTACTTTTTCTCCTAATAAATCAAAAGTTTCGTTACTACTTATATTTAATGCATCCGGTATAATTGCTTCTATAGGAAATTCTTTTCCACCTTCAATACCATAAATATGTACAGGTGTTTCCAATGGATTAAAAGTTTTAATTTCACTCGGTAAAATATCGTATTCTAACCTGTAAGTAGAAAAATCTTTAGATTTTCCTACATCTATAAAGCTGCTAGGCTGTCTTCTAACTCTCCTGATTTGAGTTCTACATATTTGTTCTAATTGACTATCTTCAATTTTTTTGAAATCGACTGATAATGAACTTTGCTTTTTTTCAATTATAATATTTAATAGTCGTTCAATCTCTAATGGCGTTAAAGCTTTATAAAAAGCTTGCATCTTTGTAGTTTTCTTCTCTATTACTACTAATAAATATAAAACCCCTTTACCTGTTTTTTTATAAATTTCTAAATCCTCTTTCTCAATAGGATGAGGTGTTTTATTCCCTTTAACTTTTTTATTTTTTGTAGTTCCTTTTATTTGTACTTTAACAGTATCCTCTATATTCTTCTTTTTTAATTCAGGTGAATTATAGACAATAATTTCCCCATCAAAGCAAGGACTCTTATCATTAAATTGGACTTCACTTACCAATCTATAGGGTGCTCGTAAAATTATTCTATTAATTTCTAGACAAGCTAAATGCTCAATAATTAATGTGTCCATTTATATTATTCCCCTTTATTTTCTATGTTCCTCTAACTTGAATTTATCCCCTCAATTTCTTGTCTTTATTGTAAGCAACTAATCCTTTAGCAATAAAGAAATAAAATATCACAGTTTGAACCATTGAACATAACTTCGCTAAAAAAGACATAGGTTCCAATGTTCCTCCGCCAAAAGTTAATCCCCTACTAAATGAATAGTAAAGAAAATCAAAAGCAAGTTCATACCATTCTTCATTTTCAACATACATAAATGCTTTATTGTTATAATGGTATATAATGAAATAAATAAAAGAAA
>NZ_PYWN01000235.1 GCF_003049505.1 Metasolibacillus meyeri | reverse complement strand
AGTTAAATATATCTAAATATCTTACACTTCCTTTGGATCTAATAATTTCAATATACTTTTCACTAGACATACCTAAAATCGCCTGCGACAACATGACAAGCTCTTTAAATAGTTCTTCGTCTATCCCAAGCACATCAATAACTTCACTTAAAAATTCAAGTTGTTTTGAATTTGGTTTTTGAGAACAATTTGTCATGACAAGCCCATCAACAACAAAATTTTGTGCTAATCTATTCCCTACGAATTCTTCATAAAATTCCTTAGCAAACTGCTCATCAATGATTTGCGCCTTTTGCATAACCGTTTGAATAGAAGCATCTAAGCCAATCCCTTTAATGATACGTTCAAGAAAAATAATTTGTTCACGCATTGGCTCATTTTCATATTGAAGAATAACCGCAAGCATCGTACAATAAAGCTCTTTAGCATAATCTGCAGCTTCTTTTAATGGATGTGTATCGAACGGAATCCGAGTTGGCAGTTCCTTCTCGTAAAAAGCTCTAATCTTTTCTACGTTTTTTTTTATTGTCATTTTATCGCTCCTCTAATATCGACATTGCAACTGCAGTAAGTTTTTGTGGTCTATTAAAAAAATCATTAAAACGAACTTCCTCCGGCTTAATAACTAAATTTTCCTCCAACACTTTTTGCAACACTTTCTTATAACGCCCCTGTCCTTGTTGTTCAAAAAACCTTGGCTCAACATTTGATAGTGTTGTTCGAATAATGTTCTCTACATCAAACTTAGCTTTACTTTGATGCTGCTCTTTATACTGTTTTAACAATTTCATCGGATCTTGGATTTTATCCTGCAACAAATCAATTTCTTCAGGCTCTGGCATTTCAATTCCAACCTGGTTTGCTACATATTTTAATTCTGTAAAGAAATCATCTTGTAATTTCTTTAGCTTTTTTTGTGTATCTTTTAAAATTTGTAAACGGTATTTAATTTCACCTACTAGTGAAGTTAAGTAATCTTGAACATCCTCTGAACTTAATGTTAATGCTTTGTTTAAACGATTTAAGCGGCGATTTTCTTCTGAAATTTGTTCTTCGTAATATTCACGACAGCCGACAAATAGTTTTTTAAAGTGATAAGCAAATGTTGCCTCTTGTCTTGCAGCATTCCAATGTTGTAAATGCTCAATAATCTTTTCTTTATCAAAGTCCTGTTTCTTGCTGCGAGAAAATGCAAAAACATCTGTATATCGAACACCTTTTAAATCAAGTACATTTTTAATTTTTTTGATAATTTCAGCGAGTTCAGCTTCAGCCTTTTTATCAGCTTTATTTACAATGATACACAGAGGGATTTCAGCATAAAGTGTTTTGATGAACTTGATATCTTCCTCAGAAATTGTGCCGAAATCTGCTGGTACAAACCACAGAATATAATCAGCAGTGTTCAATTGTGCGCGGGCAATCTTTTCGTCAGTTTTAGCAGAATACCCATCATGATCGGCTTTAGAGTAGCCAGGAGTATCTAAAAACGCTATATTAGTAAACGTTTGCTCTGGAATTTGCACGAATAGATTTTTTAAAATATGTCCAAGAGTAATTTCTTCTGAAAGAATTGTATCTTGCTCATTTTCTAACTGTCCAAATCCATGTGCAATTCTTTTAATATCAGTAAGCGTTAAATCCATTTTGGCATTAAACACATTAATCCCTTTAACAGCTGTTTCATTACTATGAACGATGTATGTCGGTACAGATGTGGATGGATCAATTTTTGCAGGCAATACTTTTGTACCGAGTAAAGTATTTAAAAAAGTAGACTTCCCGCTACTAAAGCCTCCACCTAGTGCCACAACATACTTTCCGATTAATGGTTCGTATAAAATAAAATCACATAATTTATCAAATTCTGCTTTAAAGTCAAAATAAAGCTCTGGAAAGTTTGGTGGCGCTAACTGTTCAATTTCTATTGGTAAGGATTCATATATTAATTTTTCTAGATTTCTTAAATTCACACTAGAAACCTGTCCTGTATTTGGACGTGTAATGTTTTTTAGCAAGTCAAAATGGCTAGCAATCTCCTCGTTATACTGCGCTAACAGTGTCATATAATATCCCCCTTACTTGCTGTAGATCTGTTGTTAGCTGTTGTTTTAACTGCTCCTGCTGTACTTGCTCCCGCTCTTTTTGAAGGCGTAAATCTTGTAATGCTTTTTGTAATACATCATGTTGCTTACCAACTTCAGCTTGAATCATTTCATGTACTGATACTGTATAGTTTTGTAGCTCTTGTCCAACTAAAATACCCGCCTCACGAACAACTGATGGGATAATTTCACTCGTAACCTTTTGCTCTGCTTCCTGACGTAAATCATTTTGACGTTTTTTCTGGAATAATAAATCAGCTACAAGCGTGACAACACCTAAAATGATTCCTCCAAGTGGACCTGTTAGAGCAACTCCGATAGCCCCTAAAATAAGTGGTAACGACTTCAAAGCAAGGTCCTTGACCATTTGATCAGCCTGTACTTTAAATTGATCGAGTTGTACTGTTGAATCAACTGAAATATCAAGCTGTATTGCGTGTGTTAAGTTTTGAAGATGCTGCTGTAACTTTGGTTCAAATTCTTCTTTTAATCCTGCAGTTACAGCTGTTCGAACAATTAGATTTAATTTGGACTGTATATCAGCTCCTCTTATTAATTGAGAGACAAGTAATTCTTGATTACTTACAAGTTCTTGATCAATACGATTTTGAATTGCCTGTATAGCAGTCCCTAATTGTTTTTCAAATCGTTGTTGTTCACGTTCTATTTTTGTTTGAACATATTCTATTTCACGTTTAATTTTCTCCTCTTTTTCATCTAATTCAGAAACGGATAATGAGGCCCCTTTAAGCATTTCCTCTATGTACTGTTCTGTAGTTTTTGCATGTTGCATGAGTTGATTTGTAAATTTTTTATTAAAAATTGTGCGGCTATTTTCCTCGATATCTTTTAAAATTTCATGCAAGCCATCCGTATTTCTATTACGCTTTGACCAAATAGAAACCGTTTTCTTAGGAGCAAAACCAAGTAATTGATGTATACTTCGCTCGATTGCAAAAAGATTTTCAGTTAGTACTTCCTCTGATACTTTATCTGACTTTGTAACACATACATAAACTGGTACGTCAAATAAACTTAGTTCCTTCAGAAAATCCGCTATACTTTCCTTTACAACTGGTTCATCTGCAGCAAATGTTAAAATGTATGCCAAACTTTTATGTAGGTATTGATCAATCGCTGTATTGTGTGCATGTATACCTGAGTCAAAACCTGGCATATCAACGATCTCTATTGTCGGAAATTCTTTAAGACACGTATTAGGTAACTGTACTGAAATGAAATCTGTTTCGTTAATTGTAAATTCTTGATTTAATAAATCATCTAGAGAAATAACCTTTTCAACGTTCTTTTTAACTGCTTTTACCTGTGTAGTACCATAAGAAATTTCTGTTGGTACAGCGGTCTCTGCTGTAATATTTGTACGTAGTAATTTCTCTCCTAAAAAAGCGTTAATCATTGATGTTTTACCTGTGCTAAATCCACCAATTACAGGGGTTGTTACTTTAAAAGTTTGCATATGCTGAATATCTTTCTCGATTGCTTCAACTGGCAAATCGTATTTCAAAAATAAGTTCTTAATCATTTCATAATTTTGATTTAACATATATATTCCGCCTCTCAATATCTTTGCTCCCAGCTACTACATGAAGTCCAAGCTGCACGTTCATAGTGATGCTTATAACAAGTTTGTTTTTCATTCGGTTCAAACATGAAAAAGTTAGGTGAGTTAACTTTCGGTTTCACCTGCAGACCACCTACTGGTCCGTTCCAGTGGCGACACATTGCGCAAATTTTTGTTCTGGGGTTTGTTAATTTCGACGTCATGTATTCACTTCCTACTTTATTAATTCCTCTGTACGTTCTATATTTCAGATACATTGCCATAGTACAGAATCATTGCTTTTTTAACCTATTTAACGTTTCAACTTGTGCAGCAGAGTTACAAACAATCAAAATGGATATTACTAAATTTCTAACATTGGTATTCATACTTTGACCAGATTAAAGTTTACGACCACTATCACTTAATCTCACGTAATCTCTTAATCTTTTTTAGAATCCACCGTTATTAAATTCGATTGCTCTTCCGATATATTTTACCGTTACATTTTCAGTCGCTTTATAGAGGCCGATTTATTTATTATCAAGCTTCAAATTTTCAAGCTTACCTACAACGAACCCACCGTTTATTCGATTGATCTACTGTATAGATTCAAATTTTCAATTCACTATTATTATTTCCTTAACTTCTTTCAACTGATGGTGAGCGTCTATCTAATTGGGCTTGTTTTTTGGAAGCTTCAGATGCTACATTAGCCCGCTACTTAAGCAATTAGGGTAGGTGCTTCCTTAATCGCTTTCTTTGCTAGCTTCCCTAACCTGTTTTTAATAACATCATGTCCCCCTCACTTTCAAGCTGTTATCTATTTATATCGGTAAACGGTCGAGTACGGCTTGTGGTGAAGGTCCAATGAATTTGCATTTTACGTTTAGTAGCTCACCTGTATACATAAAATGCACACGTTTGCGGAAGTCGTCTTCTTGGTTGCACTCGTAATACGGGACTTTGAATGAAGTCGGCGTTTGCTGAACTTTTTAATACGATCAGCACGATAAATCAATGGATAATCAAAATCAGTATTCAATTGAAAAGTTATTAAGTAAAAATAATATTCCGAAAAATACTGACTGATTTACTTTTCGTTCATTCTCCTGTTAATCAAATTAACGTTTGTAATGAATTGTGATTACTTTTTTCGATTGAATGACGAGAGATAGTTGCCTTAATGTATTGAACAGGTTTTTTTTGGTTTAACTCAACGTATAAATACTTTTTATTTGCTATCAATTGCTTAGTAATAGATGTTCTTCTTTTCTAGCAAGTTGTGTGAGCTTATTGATAACAGAAGCCAGTTCATGCTTCGGTAATGCTATTGGATTAATTAACACTTTTAATATAGCGAAGATTTCCTCGTCTGTTAACCAAGCAGGATCTTTGTTTTTAAAATATACACATTTTTTTGAACGATATAATCCATGTATTCATTGTTTATTCCCGACTTAATAGAAGTCCGGAAGCGATTAATACCACGTTAAATCGACTTTTCACTGATTTAGTAACGCCCCTTATTTTCTGAATTATTTAAGTTATCAAACATAGAAAAGGTGATATTTATCTGTAATTCTTTTTCTAGATTAATTACATCCTCTCGTTAATTTTATTTTACTATTGTACTTGGACATAATGTGACTATTTGAATAATTAATGTAAAATACATGTTTCAATTGTACCTTTATTTTTATTTTTATGTAATATTTTGTAATATATAAGTGCTAATATAATGCCATTCCAACATATTA
>NZ_PYWN01000234.1 GCF_003049505.1 Metasolibacillus meyeri | reverse complement strand
CTGTATAATTATCAGTGGTGTTTGTATATTAGGGTTAGAACGAAAATATATAACTATAATTTTTAAAAATAAAAAAACATCTGAAATCAAACAGACAAGATTGTGATTTCATATGTTCTACTGCTTAAAAGGGAGAATTTATTCACTTTTGTATTTAAAGATAACTTTTAATTATCCAAACTCCTAAGGGTTTGTTTTAATGGATTATTTTGGATAAAAAGTTTTCATAGTGAATAAGCCTATTTAAATTCACTCCAAAACCTTTTGTATTTCACCAGACTCTAGAGCGTCTAGAAAATGTTTATCTGTTGGTATTAAAAATGCAAATAATTTCATTTCTGAACCTTGATATTTCGCAACAAGTAGCTGCTCGTTATTTTCAGAATAAAAATAACGAGCAACATTATATTCATCGCCACTACTCTTATAAACCAATCCGTCAACAATAGACGAGTTATATAATTCTTCATAATAAGCCTCATCCATTTCTAAAATCTCAATTGCCTTTACTAGATCGTTTTGAAAATACACACGGACATTGTCAAATTCAAATATGAAATCTCCTCCAAAAACATATTCTTCTGGATTTGAAAGTTGCTTGTAGTTTTCACCCAAGTTATGAATAACATGTGATTTCTTATCCTTTAATGTAATCCCATATAAATAAAATTTACCTTGCTCTTCTTTAAAAAATTCACTTTCCATACCTTGAGTTTCATGTTTGACTTCAATAGTAGTTTTAGATGCATTTTTCAGCTTATCTTCATTAATCTGTTGACATCCAAAAGTAACTAACAATCCCACACTTACAAGTAAGGCCTTTCCATACCCTTTCAAATTCATTTTCTTCCCCCCTAGTAATAATTATTATAAAACACCAACCATCAAATATCTATAAATTTACATTTTTGGATTTATATAATTTGAAGTATAGAAATCATACTTAGGCTAAATCACTGCTTTTTGTATTAATTGATGCATACCAGCTATACTTACTAATTATATTTTGATGGAATTACGTCTACAGTTTTCACACGCTTCTTCAAAATCTGTGACATATGCTTGAGACTTTAAGACAATGTAATGCTATGATTCCTTTATAAGCATAATTTTTGACTAAGCATTTATGAATAAAAGGAGAAATTTATTATGCAATATAAGATTTGGAATGGGGCTTCTGCAATTGTAATTGATAGTACAAGAATATTAATGGTACGAGGCAAAGGAGCAAATAGTTGGGGTGTTCCATCAGGAGAAATTGAAGAGGGCGAAACATCTGAGGTTGCGTGTATTCGTGAAGTATGGGAAGAAACAGGATACAAGGTTAAAATTTCGAAGACTTTACATACAAAAAATACCACTATTGAAGATTATGACGTTACAACTACCTATTTTTTATGTGAAATCATTGGTGGCTCTATTCAATACCACGACCCCGACGAACTTGTTGAAGAAATCGCTTGGAAAAGTGTAGAGGAAATTGAAAACATCGAGCATGCCTATCCTGAAGATAAAGAAATGATTAAACAAATGCTAATATCTAGAAAATAAGTCCTCTGACATATTTGTTACAAGAGAGGCGCTCTTGCTTATTGAATTACGTTACTTTTCATTCCAATAAGTATACTGTTTAAACATTCCCTATAATTTTTTATTCAGCTATTTAACTAGCTGATTCTGGTTCAAGAATAACGAACGTACCTTAGAATAAGGAGGCTTGTTATGAAAAAATGGAAAATTTACATCATCACCTTCCTCTCTCTATTCCTTATAACAGCATTTTTCTTTGTCCAAGGCTTTAACAAAGAAAAGGAAGTTGCTAATCAAGATGTTCATTTATCCGACGAAGAAAGACATGAATTGGAAAAACTGATGTGGCAAATCAAAGATCGTTTACGCAAGGAAAAATATGGTTTCATTCTAGCTCATGCTATTTTACCTAATGAAATATCGAAATCATCGTGAAATTAAGCAACGTATCTGAAATAACTACTTACTTTTAAGTAGTTATTTTTTATTTGAAGAAAATTTTCTACTTATTTTATTTAAAAGCAAAAATAATGAATAAAATATAACTATATTAAATAAAAAACCCAATATTTCAAAACTATATTGATATT
>NZ_PYWN01000023.1 GCF_003049505.1 Metasolibacillus meyeri | reverse complement strand
GGGGACTTCTGTATCTGCCGCTTCGCTTTCGCGCAGAAAACATTGCTGAATCAAGTTAAAGCAATGGCAACAAAAGCATTTGCAACATAATTTAGTGGGATATATAGCGGTTGAGGAATTGATACATTTAGCACGTTTAATACAATTCCTAAAATTAATGCATAAATAATCGGCATTTTAAAAAAATCATTGATAAATAATGCACCTGCCTCTACTCCTTCCCCACATCAAAAACGGAAGAAGGTCAGTCACACGCCCACTTCCGTTCAAATGCTAGCTTTAAAGCAAGTCTGCTAGCTCCATTGTGATATAAAGTATTCTCGCCATTTCAGAGCGCGTTATAGGTGAATATGGTCTAAATTCACCACTTCCGTCTGCTGGGAAAATGCCCAACGTTTCCATTAATGCGATACTTTTCTTTTCCTTATCATTCAAGTTTTGCACATCCACATATCTCAAATTCCCAGCATCCGTTAATTTATAAGTATCTACACCTAAATAAGCTAAATAACGATCTAAAATAACAGCTGCTTGCTGTCGTGTTATATACCCGTTTACATTATAAAACGCAGCACCCGTACCTGTCATAATATCCTTTTCATGCAATGCCTGTACTTCACTAGCGTATACCTTACCTCGCACATCTCTAAATGGTGACGCACCATTCGATGATAGATTCGCTGTTTTTGCTAATATTACCGCAAAGTCAGCTCGAGTGACTGTCTTTTTTGGTAAGTAACTGTTACCAGCCCCTCCTGTCATAATGCCCCTTTTCGTTAATTCATTTATATAGTAGGCATTCACATCATCCGCAACGTCAAAATAGTTAGTAGAACCACTCGTAGTAGAGGCAATAAAGTAACCTTGTGCCTTCGTTTTCACCACAAAAGCATCCTTTTCTACTTTAAAAGGTATATTTATTTTCTTAGCACGACTCTCCTCTTGGTAAATAGAAGCATTTGTCGAAACCTTTAATTCTTTTGTAGGTATCGTCAACTCCACATTTTCTGAGAAATCTACTCTATTACCACGAGCTGTTGCTGAAAAATAAAATGTCTCATTTTCGATTGTTAATGTTACCACTACTGTCCCATGCACCTTTTTTAAATCCTGAATCGGCATCTTCACTTTAACACCGTTTGGTGCTGTAATGATAATTGGCTCTTCCTGATAGTAAACAATATCTGCTGGGACATAGGCAAATAACTCATCACCCACTCGAACAAATTGTAAGTCTGTACTACCTGGTAGTATAGTGCCATCTGCATTATCAGCAATATAGCTTAATGGTGCAGGCTTATTTTTATCCTCTGCCTGTATAATTCCTGTTAGATCTTCTTTCTTCGTATTTGGATGGGTTGGCTGCTTTGGTAACCCTGTTGGATTTTTGCCATACGCTTGTTCTAATCTTTCTAACTTTGATAATGTCGTTACATATTGCTGTGCCTCATAAGAAAGACGATTGTAATAGGCTCGAGCATTGGCTAATTCCGTTCCTGTCGATTGTCTTGTTATATTCGCCATATATTTATCAAATGCTGTAGCACTCGCCTTCGCCGCAACGATGGCTGCTTCTTGCTTAGCAATTTCCTGCAATAGCTTTGTTAAATATAAGTAGCTTGAACTTGATACATAGCTTCTTGCTAATACCGATAGTCCATCGTAGGCATTTTTCACTACATAGACCTCTTCTTTTGTCGAGCTGTATGTTAAGCGATTAATCATTAGATCAACAGATTTTGCGTCTTCTTTTGCTTTGCGTATAGCTGTTTCTCCTGTATTTTTAAGACGTTCCTCTGCAGCCAAAAGCTTACTTAGCGCTGTTTGTGATATGAGATTGGCTTCTTCTTGTGAAAGTGCTTGGTATGCAGCTCGGGCAGCTTTTACTTTGTCTTCTGTCGAGTTATTTGTCAGCGCATTTAACAGGTTCTCGACTTCTTTTGCTTTTTTCTCAATAGCTGCCTTTTTAATACGTGCCTCTTGAGTTAAAAGCTTATCATATGCTTCTTTCGATACAAGCGCTTTTACTTGTGAAGATAGCTCTTCGTATGCGGCTCGTGCATTCTTTATTTGCTCCTCCGTTGAGCTACTTGTCAGTGCGTTTAATAAGCTCTCGACTTTTTCTACTTCTGTCTCGTCAGCAGCATGACTTATAGGTGCTGCAACAAAGGCAACCGAAGTAGACAATAGCACAGCCGTCGCAATTCGATTCTTTTTCATCTAGTTCCCTCCAAGCTACGATATATCCTAATTACAATTATAAACAAAAATACTAAAAAGACATAGGACAAATTCCATCTTGAAATTTTTCACAGTATCCGTCTACACTAGTAGTAAGGAATTGATTGGAAGGAGGAATTTTTTTGCTTCGCTCTATTTTTAATACATTTGTCATTATTGCCTGCCTTTTCATGCTGACAACGTTACACGCAGAAGCGTCAGGCTTCAAAGATGTACCAAAGGATCATTTCGCCTATAACGCAGTGCTGTGGGCACAAAAATATGAAATTATTAACGGTTATAGTGACGGCACATTCAAGCCAAATGAAACCATTACAGAGCAGCAATTTGCCAAGCTTTTAGCAAACTATTTTGAGCTAGACACAGTAGAAAATGAGCTTAAAAAGCAAACAACACAGGAAAATTGGTCTGATGTATTTTACGACTCATTAGCAAGCTACGGAGTTCCATTAAACGGTTATTTGCACAATACGATTCGTTCTCAGCCAGTGAAACGTGGTGTCGTAGCGCAAGCCATTGCCCATTTAGCAGATGGCAAGCATGACTTAAATAGCTCAATTGAATTTTTAATGGAACACTATATTTCAACAGGGCAAAACCCTAAATATGAAAATCGTGATTTACAAAAATTCTTTGGCACAACAAATAACATGACACGTGCGCAAGTTGTCACATTACTCTATCGCATGGATTCAATGGATTTCTACTATATTTCTGACGATGCTGAAGCCATTCATGAAAATGTAGATAATCTCTCATTAAACGAACGAGCAACACAAGCGAAAAAACGCTTAGATACTTCGCTTCAGCAAAATCCGTCAAACAACAGCACTTGGCACGGCAACTATCGCTACGTTTACCAATGGGGTAAAGGGGCTTACGAGCGCAACGCACGCTATGTAACTATCTCCAATGCAACAAGCAAGGACTTCTATGTCAAGCTTTCGGCCTATGACGGCAAATATGAGGGAGCAACAGAGGGCTATGCTGTTATCACGTCTGCCAAAAAAGCAATTATGCAAGAATCAAACAAAGGCAACCGCTGCATTATCGAATTTGAACACTTAAATAATGCAATTAAGGTAACAGAAATCGATTGCAGTGCCGAGCGTACAAACGGCACAAACTTCTCCGGAACACTGCGGAAGCAATAGTACAAGGGCATGGAATCAAGTTTTCGACCTGATTTCATGCCCTTTACATTTTTTGCGTGCGAATTTAAGCCTTTTTCGTGCGAAAAGCGCTTTTTCATGTGTGAATTTTGGCTTCTTGTGTGTGAATTCCTGCTACTTATGTGCGCCACCTCTTTCTTGCGTACCTCCGCTTTTTACTGCAATATATACTTAACATACTTTGAAATGAGGTATAACACTTGATTGGCACATACACAGGTCCTATTTTTATCGCAGCCTTAGCTTTCGTTATGCTAACTTTTGTTATTTGGATTCCTTGGCTTATTTACACATATCGAAAATACGGCTTTTTATCAATTTCCAAAACGATTATTACCTTTAGTTTTATTTTTTACTTTTTAGCAGCACTTTTTTTAGTATTACTCCCCTTACCTGAAACAACAAATACATGTGCCATGCAAAGGCCGGGTACACAATTTTTCAACTTACGTCCATTGCAATTTGTGCAGGATATTTTATATAAAACAGATATTGCTTTAAAAAACCCTGCATCATGGGCAGCTATCATAAAGCAGCCTGCCTTTTATCAAGCATTTTTCAACTTTCTACTACTGATGCCCTTCGGTGTTTATTTGCGCTATTTCCTAAAGGAACGTAAATATTGGAAACGCGCATTTTTACTTGGAATTGGGCTAACTTTATTTTATGAGATTACACAAGTGACAGGCATTTACGGCATATACAACTGTCCATATCGCATTTTCGATGTTGATGATTTGCTGCTTAATAGCACAGGGTCTTTACTAGGCTTTTTCATCGCCCCTGTCATTTGGGCTCTATTCCCAAAGCATACAGATGTCATAAAGCATGGACAAGAAATGATTGCACAAAGTGCTATAAGACCGCTACAAATACTATTAGCTATTATTGTGGACCTTGCGCTTATTTCTATTGGCAACACAGCATTAAGCTTTTTAACAATTCCACAATTCTTCATCCAAACAGCGCTTTACGTAGTTATCTTTGCGATTATTCCATTGCTCCTGCATGGGGAAACGCTTGGGATGAAGTTGTTAAAAATTCGCTTGGTTGATGAAAATACAGAACTCTTTTCCGCTATCGGTATTATTCGCCGATTTGTAGCCATTTACAGCACCTATTTAGTATTTAAAGGGCTCCATATTGTTGGACAAATTGAATTAAATATGGACTCACCATTTTATATTTATCAAGTGCTTGTATCATTTAGCGCCTTTGTCCTGTCGGCAATTCTCGCACTCGTTTTAGCGATTCATGTTCTTCGCTTCTTACTCGCTAGAGGTCAAAATAGACTGTATGTTGATACTGTTGGGAAATGTGTTGTGAGGAGAAAATAAAAATATTGAAAACAGCTGTCGGAAGTGACTTTTCCAACAGCTGTTCTTGTAATATTTAATATTTAAATTGCTTCATATACTCACGTAATTCGTCGGCTGTCTGTTGTAAAACTTTTGCCGCTGCCGCCATTTCTTGCATCGATGCTAACGTTTGCTCTGTTGATGCAGCAACTTCTTCTGAAGCTGCCGCATTTGATTTGGCATGATCTGATAACTCGATTGCTGTCGCTGATACTTCTTCTACCACAGCAGAAATTTCCTCTGAAGCTGCTGATATGCCTTCGATTTTCGGTGCAATATTTTGCAGACTTTCTACAATAAGTGTGAACTTCTCTTTCGTTTGCTCCGTTAACTGTAAGCCTTGCGCCACATCAGCTGTTGCTTTATCCATCGACTGAACAGACTGTGCTGTATCCTGTTGGATGGCTGCAATTAACTCAGAAATTTGATTTGTCGATTGCAATGATTGCTCCGCTAGCTTGCGTACTTCATCTGCAACGACCGCAAAGCCTTTACCATGCTCACCAGCTCTTGCTGCTTCAATCGCAGCATTCAATGCTAATAAATTTGTTTGATCGGAGATAGCTGTAATAATTTCCAAAATCGATCCAATTTCCTTGGTACGTTCATACAAGGAATTAATCGTTTCATCCGATTGCGCAACAGATGTGTGAATCGACTGCATTTGGCTCACTGTTTGCTGTACAGCTTGTCCCCCTTCATCTGCTAGCTGCATCGCATAGCCAGATAAATCCGATACTTGCATTGTGCTATCGGTTACTTCCACAATACCTTTTGCTACTTCCTCAATTGAAAGCGCATTTTGCTCAATACCTTCTGTCTGCTTTTCTGTGCTACTCGCTACTTCCTGCATTGCATCTGATACTTGCTCAGAGGCAACGATATTTTCACCTGCACTTGTTGACACATTTTGAGCATATACTTGCACCTGCTCCGTGCTTTGCTCCAAATGTAATAATAATCGCTTCAAGCTCAGCTTCATTGCAACGAAAGCTTCCCCTAACTGACCAATTTCATCCTTTGTATGAATATCAATGAACGTTGTTAAGTCTCCTTCACTAATTTTTAAGGCATTTGCTTGTAGCTCTTTAATTGGTTGAACAATTGAACGAATCATCCATAGTACAAAAGCACCACCTACAACAATAGCAATCGCCACAATTATCATAATCATTGTTAATGTTTTACCTGCAGCTTTTGTCGCCTCTGCTGTAAACATCGTTCCAAGCATTTTCCACCCTGTTAATTCATTCGTCTCAAACAAGATTTGACGATGGTTTTCTTTAATAATACCTGTAGCTTGCCCATAAACTTCCGCTATGTATTTTTCAGTTGACTGTACGCCACTTTCCTTGCCGTGCTCAACGATATATAACTGCTGGCCATCCAATAAAGACGCGAATCCAGTTTCCCCTATTTTTATACCATTCGTGATATCACTTAGCACCGCTATATTTAAATCCAATGCCATCACACCTGAATTATCAGCAAGCGGCTTCGAAAGTGTAACAACCATATTTCCAGTCGATGCTGAAATATATGGTGGTGAAATCGATACCTCATCCTTACGATTCATCGCTTGTATGTACCAATCTCGTTCACGTGGGTTATAGCCACTCGGCACATCCTCTATCGGTTTAGCAATCATTTGTCCATTTGTCGTTCCAATATAAAGTAATTCCACCTCGGGATGCACATTCACATACTCGTCCAGCAATACACCCAATTCTTCACGGTTCTCTAGCTGGAAAGAAGATGCTTTCAATTTATTCGCAAAATACGTTATATCATGTATTTTTGGTGCAATCATATTGGTAATATTTAAATCAAGCATTCGCACACTTTCTTCAGCACTAAATTGCTGCTCAAGCAAAATTTGCTTTTTCGCACTTTGATAGGACACTACCCCAATCACAAGCGATGGAACCAAAAGAATTAACAAAAATGAAAAAATTAACTTTTTTCTAATACTTACTCGCTTCAACACTATAACCTCTCCTTAGTTATACTCACGACATTAACGAAACATTTTCATATGTAACATTCCTATTTTAACATAATATTTTTGGAAAATAAGCATAAGCGGAAAAGTACCCCAAAATTCTTATTATTCAGCTATTTATACTAAAGAGTTATTAGAATGAATATGTAATGATTTTTTGAAAATGATGATACAAATTAGAATTTAGCTTTTCAATTATCATTTGAAATACCCCACTTGCTCTTTCTTTAAGCAAGTATAAATATTCATCTTCAACCTGAACAATTACCTCATTAAAATTGTTGAATGCCTCTGTTTCATCCATTAAAACAGCTAATCCTACCTAGAAATATTTCAGTCCCCCAAATATAATTCTTACTCAGTCTGTTAATGCATTCTCCTTAATTATATTAAGTGTATCAATTTCATAAATCGTTTTGAATGATACTTCATGTTAAGCAATTTTCATTTATCAACTAGCTTTACAGATTAGAAAAATAGTTCTCAAAAAAACTACTTTTTTCTCCTCACATAAAAACCAAGTGATTTTGAGTTAATCACTTGGTTTTCATTACGATCACTTCATTTTCTAGCAGTAAAACGATACTTATGGGTTAGACGGATTGTCAATAGAAGGATGTCTATAGCCCACTTTTGCATAGAACTTATTGAAATTACCATACTTATCTTCCAAAACAATCGTTATATAGTCACCATTGAAGAATTTAGCTGGATGTTCTAGTTCCCTTGTAATACGTGCTACGTTGGTTGCAACAATACCTGTTCCTTTTGCTAACGAGCTATCTGTCCCCTTTGTAACGGCTTGAATTACTTGCGCCGCTGTTCTATTTATAATTACATTCTCATTTGTTCCTGCTGTATCAGCTAAATAATAGTATTTGAGCTCTTCACCATTTTCAAAGAGTTGCTGAACAGACCCTAATAAGTCAAAGGTTACTTGTACCTTTTTGTCATCCCCTACAACTGTCTTATGGGCAAGTTTAATTTCCATAAACATTGCATCTAGCTCACGGTATAGATATTTACCCTCATTCACAAAGTTATAACCTTCATAACCTGGAATGACAAAGTCCTTTGCGTTGTCCTTCATTTTAACCGTAATCGTCCGGTCTCCAGTATTTGGTGCTTTCGGTCTAATAATTAGCTGACTATCCTTTGTTGTATCTGTACCTACTGTATAACGAACAGGCTCGTATTGATTTGTAACATCAATATCAATACCATTCGCATCTGTTGAAGTAATCGTTAGAATCGTTGATAGGTCAATAACAACGGTATCTCCTGTACTTACAAGTTGTGATTTACCATTCACATCACGCATAATTGTTTCACTAAACGTAATTGTAAATGTACTATCACTATTGCGATAAATCAACCCTGGATAATGCTTCTTATCAATAGGCGATACCATACCAATGTTTGGTGCTGTACCATCTGCATAGTAATTTTGTTTCATAAAGCCTGTTGCTGTTTGGTCATGATCAGTATAATTTGAATTTGCCTTATAAATCGTAAAATTACCATACGTATCCTCGGCCCCTACGTACACAACATATTCGGTATGAGCTGTTAACGTCACACCTCTTGCATCAATTACACCTGAAAGACCTTTGTCTATTTTCTCAACATATGGTTTCTTCTTCAACTCGGCTTCTAAAAATGTCTTATCTGCTGGCGCTGTAAGGTTTGCCTCTGGATTATCAATAATCAAACCATCTGTATCCTTAATCTTCTTCGGTACAAACCAATAATGCAATTTCACAGTTTCATTCGTTTCAAAGCTAATAGTTGCTTTTGTATCATCATTTTCTTTTGGCTTAATTTCTAAGTTACGGATTAATGGTGCTTTGACATCTCCGAAAATTTCATTAGGTCCTGCAATTTTAGAGAGTTCTCCACCCCGATCTCTTAATACCATATAAATAGAATAGCTATTGAATGGATTTAGTTTATTTTGCTCGATAGAAATTGGGAACTTTTGTGTACTCGTTTCTAAATTAGCTGGTCCTGTACCTGTAAGAACGTAAATATTTTTTCCGTCTATTTGGAATTTACCAGAACGGTCTGAGCTACTATTCGCCCATTCATTGACAAAATCTCGCTCTGTAATATTATTGTCTGTTAAATATTGTTGCAGTGTGACTGTATCACCACTAGTTGTTGTTACTGTATTTGGCACTATCATATAGTAATATGAACCTGCTTTGTTCGGCTTAAACTCTACCTCTGCCCGACGGAAGCCGTCTGATTCATCCGCTTTGTTTATAACATTTTCGATTTTAATCGTTGGAGATAGCTTATCTTCATGTACATATTCTGCAAAGTTACGCACTGAGTCACCTGGTGTCACCGTATTGACATTCTCAAATGCTTTACCCGCTAAATCTTTAACGCCCGGTAGTACAGTTACACGTAATGTATCACCATTAACAAACCCTGTATTTGAAGGGATTGTTAGTAAAACTTTGCGACTCCCTGCTTTATACTCCACCTTAGAAGGCTTAATCCCTTTTTCACCTGCAACATTGACAATAACTGTACCCGTTAATAAATAGTTATCAGGATTATTTGCACTATCGAAATCCAATGCCTCATTGACAGTCAATTCGAATTGGTTATTGCCTTTTGATTCCAGCCTTCCTTCAACCACATATGGGTGTTCCTCATCAAGTGCCGATGTTCTTGTTGTCGTTTTTGCAGGCGGATTTTCTGAAATATTACCTGATCTATCTCTCATAACAACAAAAATTTCGTAATCTGTATTTGATTCTCGATCATAAATAATTTCTTCAATCACATCTCTCGAAGTAGCTCTTCCTGTACCAGTAGGATTTGCAATAATATCGGCCGTTGTTGGATCAGCTGCTGTTGTAGCTCGGCGAATAAAGTAGTAATAATCCCCTGGCTCAGACGGTGTGAAGAAGAATTTCACACGTTGACCACCATGCATTGGCTCTGCTCTTAAATTTAACACACGTGGTGGCGTGCCATCCGTCGTTGAAAATTCCGCTTCTGCCTTCTCCGAAACATTTCCTGCACCATCCACAACAACTAAATATAAAATATAGTCTGTTTCTTCCTCTAAATTGTTAATTGTGAAAGATGTCGGTGTATCCGCTTTGACCGTACCTCGTTTTTCTTGGTTTGCCTGTAGCACTTCACGTATTGTTGGTGGACGTTCTGATGCCTTGCGTTCTAACCAGTAATACGTACCATCCTCATTTGATGTAAATGTTGCAGTCGCAGTTACACCTGCTGTATCTACAGACGTTATTGTCACAATCGGACGCGTTTCATCTGGAATTTCTTTATCTTCTTCCTCACGGTCAACAGGCTTACCATCTGGATCTGTAATGTTGCCAATTTTGTCATTATCATTTTCGAAGTCATCGAAAATTTGGTTTGGCTTTTTGTCCTTTGGTAAAATGACACGGTCGATATAAACATGCTCGCCTAAATCAATCCAACCAGAGCTATTATCTACATATAAGAAATCGATAAAACTATCTGTATTGAAATAGACGCTCTTATAATTATTTTTATAGACTGTTTCAATATTGTGTACGCCGTAAAGCACTAGATTGCGCTCTGTTTCGATATACATTGTTGTCATATCTGCATAAATTTCTGCCTGCTCCACATCACGTGCAATTGTAACACGGCTCAATGTTTCATCAGCTGATACGAACGTGTTATTGCGCTCGATAAATAGATTCGCTACATGTGTGTATTCGAAATCTACATAGCCATCGACTTTAGGCATGCGTGCTGAGTAGCGCGTATTCGGCCTTGCGTCTTTGTCTGGCACAGGCTTTAGCACTTCATTGTCTTTCGGGTTTAAATAACTGTTATCGTCTGGCACATTTGGCTGTGACCAATCAATAAAGCCTACGCCTGAAATGCTTGCAACATTTAAGCCTTGGATACGTTGCATATAGTCAGCTAAAGATTTACGGGGCACTTCAGCAACTGTTGTGCGACCATATAGCTTCATATTTTTTACGCGTAAGTAAGAGCCATTAATCGTTAAATTGCCATTGAAGTTTGCACCACCACCATCTAATGCAATTAGACGATTGGCTGTTCCAGAAGCATTTAACGTTAATTCGTTAATGCCTGTTAATGTTTTACCATCGAATGTCCCATCAATCACTGCACCTTTTAATACAGCAGCATTGCCTTCATTAATAAAAGTCTTTAGTGAAGAGCCAATTGTATATTGAACGCCATTAATGTAAATGATATCGCCACGAATATCGCCAACGTTATAGGATGGATTGCCTTTGTCTGCTTTTTCTGCACGCCAAATAAATGTCGCTAGCTGTGCTCTCGTCACTGTACCAAAAGGCTCAAACGTATTCGCTGTCGTACCTTTTGCAATGTTTAAGTTGTATAAAGTTTGAATATACGCCTCATTCGCATTTTGGCTCGTCACATCTTTAAAATTGTGGTTCATCTTTGTTGCTACTTCAAGCTGAAAACCGAGCGTAAGTGCTTTGGCAATCTGACCTCGTGTAATTAATTCATTTGGCTTGAACGTCTTGTCACCAAAGCCATCAATAATCCCTTCATTTGCAATCGCTGCAATATACGCATAATACGGATGAGATTGCTGTACATCTGTAAAACCAGGGTTTTTTTGGCGTGTTACATTTAGTCCCATTGCTAAAGCGATGATTTTTGCTGCCTCACCACGCGTCACTGTCTCGCTCGGTCTAAATGTACCGTCGCTATAGCCACTAACGACACCGCGATTGACTAAGTCTAATACTGGTTTATAATAATCCGCATTGGGATTTAAATCTTTAAATACATATGCATTTGCTGCTGGTGGCAATGCGACAAGAATACCGCTAGACGCTAAAACTGTAGCAACAGCCGCTTTGCTTAATTTTTTATAATTATTTTTCATGCGCTCCTCCTTCAATTCACTTCTTACAAATATAGCTGGAAATAAAGAAATCTATAACTATATTATCGGCTATAAACGTAGCACATTCATAGAGGAAAATAAAAAAATGAAGTAGATTTAGAAGCAGTGACAAGGAGTGATAAAAACTTTGAATCATTAAACTATTAATGGTAAAATATTTTTAAAAACACAGTTCTTTATACTCATATTCTTTTTTGTTTTATCATCCACATATTTGAAATATAAATCCTTTTCCTCATTGCATAAATAATCAACACTTATTTTCACACCTTTTCCACTATAGTGTGGGAAAACTTTTCATAGTAATATTGTTATTAAATAATGTGCTTATTCTATTATGTAAATGTATTGATTTATCTTCCATTTTTTCAAGTCCCCAATTTCTATACATTTTTAAACTAGCATTTGTAAAATACACTTTCATTTTAATCAGCATATTTTTAAAGAAAGGGGTTATTATACTATGTTTAAAAAATGGTTAGCCGCAATCGTCGTTGCTTGCTCCATCTTCACTATATCGTCTGCCCTTACTCATGTAGATGCAAATACAACTACTCCACAGGCTGCTAAAGTAAAGTCAGCTACTGTTCAGCAAAAGATTTACAAAAAATTCCATTCTGAATACGATATGATGTGGGAAATGGAGAAAAAGGATTATAAAGATTTTTATTTAGTTGGTCGTAAAAACAATGAAGTTGTCGGTGGGTATGACACACGTAAAGGCCAATCTTTATTCGGAATTAAAATTGGTGATGCTAGTAGCATTGTAACCAAAAAGTACGGTAAACCTGTTGAAAGCATTATTAAAGGCAATACAGCCTACAAACAAAATTATGTCGATGGTAATGGTAAAACAACATCGGGCACATATTTAATTGAGGGCAACTATGTAACGTTTTTCTATGATATTCATGCAAAAAATACTGTGCGTTCTATTTTATGGGTGACAGAAAAAACAGAGTTATCAAAACAAGGATTCTTTAGTTTATCTTCAAATGATTTACGCAACAGCTTCGAGGAATTATCGTTCCATTTAATGAATCAAGCGCGTGTTGCCAACGGTGTTGCAGCTTTAGTGTATGAATCACAATATAACTTTATCGGTCGTCAGCATAGCCGAGATATGATTTACTACAATTACTTTGATCATCAAAGTAAAGATGGCAAGCAACCGTGGGATCGTATGAAAGCTGGTGGTATCAAATTTACAACAACTGGCGAAAACTTAGCTTACGGTCAATATAGCGCAATTCATGCACATGAAGCATTAATGAATTCATTAGGTCACCGCGAAAACATTTTACAAGGGAAATTTGCACATTCATTCATCGGTGTACAATTCTCTAATAAAAACATTCCGTACTTTACGATTGGGTTTTATAAGTAAACTTCTTTAACAAAACATCAATGGCTGTATAGAAAGCAGGCAAAACGCCACTCTCTATACAGCCGTTTCTTTAATAACTCGCAATATGCCCATCTGTCCGCGATTCGGTGCCCCCGATTAACACACCCTCCTCATCACGCCAAATAATTTGCCCCCTACCAAAGCTACCAGATTCACTAATTTGAATATTATGACCTTTTCGTCTTAGCTCCTCAATTAAATATTGTGGGAAGTGGGGCTCTACTAATATTGTTTTCTCGCCTGTCCATTGCCATCTCGGCATATCAAGCGCTGCCTGTGGGTTCAAGTCGAAATCTACTGTATGCGATACAACTTGCATATGTCCCTGTGGCTGCATATAGCCGCCCATTACGCCGAATGGTCCAACTGCCTTGCCATCTTTTGTTAAAAAGCCTGGAATGATTGTATGATACGAGCGCTTGCCGCCTCTTAATGCATTTGGTGCCTGCGAGTCTAATGAAAAGTCATGTCCACGATTTTGCAGTGCAATGCCTGTGCCAGGTACAACGACACCCGAGCCAAAGCCCATATAATTACTCTGGATATACGATACCATATTGCCCTCTTCATCCGCTGTTGCTAAATAAACGGTACCACCAGAGGGGATTTTAGTTGGCTCAGGATTTGCAGCATATGCTGTAATTTCTGATGCCTTTAATTTTGCATATTCCTCAGATAGTAAATAGTCAACTGTTACAGGCATATCTGATGGCTCTGTAATATATGCCTTGCCATCGGTAAATGCCGCTTTCATCGCTTCTATTTGCGCGTGAAGTGTGTCCACATCCTGCCATTTAGGTTGCTCCAGTTGTTGATAAATATTGAGCGCCATTGTCGCCACAATACCATGGCCATTTGGCGGTATTTCCCATACATCATAGCCTCTATAATTGACAGAAACAGGCCGCACCCATTCCGGCTCATAGCTCGCTAAATCCTCCTTTGTTAAAAAGCCATTATGCTCCTTCATAAAGGTATCGATTTTTTCAGCTAATTCACCTTCATAAAAGCTGCGTGCCTCTGTTTCACCAATCGAACGTAACGTATCCGCATGCCCTTGTGATGACCAAATTTCACCGACTTTCGGTGCTCTTCCTTTTGGTGCAAACGTTGCAAACCATGCCTCAAACTCAGCCGATGTGCAAGATTCTGTAAATTTCGTATAAGCTCTCTCCCAATAGCTTCCTAAAATCGGCGATAACGGGAAGCCTTTTTCTGCATATTCGATAGCAGGTGTTAATGTTTCAAGTAAGGATAGCTTACCAAATTTTTTCGATAGCGCTGCCCAAGATGCTGGTACTCCCGGAACCGTGATAGGTAGCAATCCATAAACAGGCATTTTTTCAAAACCGCGCGCGCGAACGGCATCAATCGAAATAGTCTTCGGAGCCGGTCCAGAGCCATTTAAGCCATGCATTTCTCCATTCATCCAAACGATTGCAAAAGCATCGCCACCAATGCCATTTGATGTTGGCTCAACAACGGTTAACACTGCTGCCGTTGCAATCGCTGCATCTACTGCATTCCCACCCTTTTTTAAAATGTCTAAGCCTGCCTGTGCAGCAAGCGGCTGTGATGTCGCAACCATCCCTTTACGTGCAAAATGCGTATAACGTTGTGAATGAAACGGCTGTTTTAAAAAATCCATATTTCCCACCTCAAATTGTTATGTATTTATTCAGTAAATTGTATCATAGAATCTATCTTGATTCAGTGATGCCCTCTCGATGCCACTCCCTCAGCCTCAAGACCTAGAGAAAGATACAGTTACAGGTCGTTATCCAAAATTCTAAATCCCTTTAATATAAAGGTATCAGCAAAAGAAGCATTTCTGTTAGAAAGATTTTTTGAAGACTTGAAATACAAGAAGTCTTACAGTATGATGCTTAAATATATCAATTACGCCTCAGCGTAATTGCGTCCAGATTTTTTCGAACTTGCTCGTAGTAAAAGTTAACCTAAAACCGTCACCTCCTGTGACAATGGTTAACTGACCTGTACTCTCCAAAATCTGTGACATCTGCTGGAGGCTGAATCATGATAAAAAAATCTTAAAGTAACAGACTTACATTTTTAACGAGCAATGACACTTAAAATGTTGTAAAATATGGATATATCATTATTTATATTTTGATTATTAACATAATGATTATCTCTACAAAAAATAATCTTTCATATGGATGAATCTTTTCTCTATTTTAAACGTACTAAATATTAAGACTTTTTTCATTATTAATTATACTATTTCTTCATTTTTATCTGTTATTGTAATATTGGGGTGATTTTCATGGGTAAAGTAATTTATATTGTGTTAACAGAAACCGGGTCCATTCTTTCTCGCGCCATACAACTATATACACAAGAAAATTTCAATCATGTCTCTATTGCATTTGACCGCAATTTAACTGAGATGTATAGCTTTGGTAGAAAATTCGAAAACAATCCCTTTATCGGTGGCTTTGTTCAAGAAAATATTCACTCAAAATTGCTACGTTCTGCTAATTGCGCTATTTACGAATGCCGTGTAACGAATGAGCAATACGAATTATTACAGCAAAAAATTCAATACTTTAAACAGCATATGGACAAATTCCGTTATAATTTCATTGGGCTAATCGGTGTAGCATGTCGCATTAAACTAGAGCGCGAATGGGCGTTCTTTTGCTCGCAATTTATAGCCACTTTATTGAAAGACGCTGGCTTCAGCTTGGATGGGCTATGTCCGTATTTTATGAAGCCAACTGATTTAGGCAAGCTTCCTTATATGCACCTTTGTTATAGAGGAGAGCTAAGTCGTTATGTTTTTATTCCACGCTCCAAGCCAATGCATAATGTTCCCATTGGAGCCATATCAAAGGTCATTTGAATGAACGGTTGCGGCAACAAATGCACGAAGTTGTTTAAAATGAGCTGGCACAAATAAATATTTCCGATAGATTTCGATTAGCCGCTCAAACAACTCAAATCGCTCTGTTGCCCATAATGACTTTAAAATATGACACACATGCTTTGAAGTCATTAAAATAATTTCAGCATATGGTCCATTTTTCATTGGATAGCCTTCCTGCCACTTCGTTAAAGACTGACGAATATTTTGTAAGGAACCATCGATAATATGCGCAATCCCTCTTTGCACGCTAGCCTCCATTTTATGTAATAAGTCCTTGTCCTGTACCCCACTCATATATTGATAAATCTCTGTACATGACGCAATTTCATAATCTTTTAATAAGGCGATTACACGTTCAAAACGCTGCTTTTTCACAAGCGCTTCTATAACATAATAAAAAATAAATTCCCCACAATTATTATGATAAGCTTTCACAATCGTTTCAGGCTGTGGCGGAATAATTCTGAGCACCTCATTATATTCAACCATTAATTCAACGATATGATTATTTAAACGATCTTCTTCAATTAAAAATAGCCCCTGTGCCAAAATTTGTTCGCTATCCTTACGAAGCACTGCCTCCTCAAGTAATATATAAGCAAGTAACGTCTGCTCCTTTTCCGTTAATGCCCATCTTCCTTCAAACCACATTGCCTTAATCTTTGCAATGCGCTTTCTTAACTTGCGAAAATGCCTCGTTCCACTTGTAAAATGAATGATAACATCGCTTAAGTGCAAATTTTTTAATCCATAGGATGGCTTACTTCTTTGCGTTATGTGCTGAATAATTTGATGAATGATTGTGGCAACACGATTTTTTGACATCGTGTTTGCTAGTACTTTTTGTAAATGTAAAATAAGCAATGCTGGATTTTGTATACTGACAATATCTACTTGCATAAATACGCTGTATAGCTTTTTTCCATGGAGTAAATACCAAAAATCTTTATCTTCTCTCCAAATAGGATGGATCAACCATTTATCTGCTATTTTATGAACAGCTAGTTGTTGAATTTCCTGTGCAGGTAATGTTATGTCAAGTCCCGTTAAAAATCTCAGAAGACCTTGTATTTCAATCAATTGATGCAGCGCCATGTACTGTAATAATTGTGCATCGTAATTATGCTGCATAAGATTTTGCAGTACCTTTTTCACACCTTGCTCCACACTTGAAAACGCAGCAACATCTTCGATACAGTAGCTTTTCACTAAAGCTAATGCCTGCGCATCACTTACTAAAATCCGTTCGATTGGAAGGAGCTCACCCCAAATTCTAGACGTTTTATTCGACATTTGGGCAATAGCATGCATAAACGGCTCGCCTATTTTCCCTTTTGTCATGCTATACAATTGCTCGTCTATTTGCAGCATATGCTCCCCCCTTGTTGTCACGCTATTCTATTTCTACTATATCAAACGTCATGTACGGATGCTGTAGTTTTTTGTATTACTATTTTTTCAGCCTCAACAACTCAAGAAGCCGTCTGGAAAACGGCACATTCGCCCACTTTCCAGACAGCTCCTCTTAGTCATATTGCTGTTTCACTGATTTATATATTTTTGCTTGCTTTAACAATGTCTTCGGCACTTGGCATGTCGCTGTTACCACACCTGGCAGACGACCAATTTCAATGCCGCCAGTTAAAGTAATGCGATTTTTCACTTCTTCAGTTGAGAGATTGAGTAAAGTGGCCGCGCGTTCCACTGCGTTTTCTGTTGCTATATTTAAGTCGATGCCAGTTCCTACAACAGAAATCGGAAATGCCTCTTCTAGCTGCTTTAAACCATATTCTTCAGCTAACTCACGCGCTAAACGCTTCTCCTCTTTTGTAAATGGCTTCGCAGTATATGGTAAGTCCTCTATATTTGGCAAAATAATGGGACCATCAATCTCTATCTTTTTCAATACGCTTACTTGTAGCTGTACAATACCTGATACATCTGTTGTATGTCCCGCAATCTCACCGTCACCCTGCATCGCATGCATATCCCCGATGTAAATACCGCCCCCCTCTACTTTCACAGGGCAAATAATTGTAGCGCCTTGGCGCACACGGTTAATATCCATATGACCATCCGTTTTATGCTTCGTTAACTCCTCTGCCGTTACAATAAACTCATGTGGTGCACCAATTAAAGCAGCGCCAAAATCTCCTGCATTATGTGAATCTGGTAACGCCTTTGATGGTACTGTCCCTAGTTGACCTAGAAACGGACGCATTCTCGCTATTACCCCAACTAAATCAGATGGAGCAAGGCTAACAGCGGGATTTTGCTTTGAATTTTCAGGTATGCGCATATAATGATTCGCCTCTAATGCAATTTTTCGTGCGCCTTCCTTACCAACCGTTACACCGAGCTTTTCATTATGATGCAATGCCATCGTATAGCCATGCGTCAATGCAAATGGTGCTGTTTCTGTATCACAAATTGCACAGCGAATTGCCTGCTTTCCAATCCCCTGTACCTTCGTTTGCGGATGTAATTTACCACAACCCGGGCACTTTACTTTTACAAATGGGTCACCTATAAAACGGTCTGTTAACGCTTCATCTGTACCCGATGCGGTCGCAATAGATGTGACTTGAATCGATTTAATTTTAATAACAAGTGCATCCCCAATTTCAGCGCCCTCTATGTATACTGGTTTTGTTACTTCATGTCCGCCTCGTATTTCAGGTGTTAGCATTGGCCCCCAGCAACCTGGTGCTGTATTGGCAATAATCGTACCGCCGTCTCGCAACGGGCCAAGCATCGGTTGATTTGGATCTAATACACCATTTGTAAATTCGTTCACGAAAAGTGTTTCTACTGCCTTAATCGTTTCGGTTTGCTCTTGTTCGATTGATTGTTCATTCGTCATGAAAGCCACCATCCTTTTTATTTTGATTCAATAGAAAACTCCTACCTCAACAGGTTGCAAAATAGCTCCTTTATCTACATTTAATTTGGCTGTTGTCACAGTTTTTTCAAACTCTCTTGAAAAAGTTTGGACAAGAGTTAGCCGAAGCATAATTACTATACACTACTAGTTTAACGAGTGGAAAATTATAGTACAAGCATTTATGCATATTTCGTCAAATATTCTGTAAATTTGACGAATCAATGACGCCTTAGCATAATTGATAATAAAGTGAACCTACCAATCGTTTTTTTGTAGGCTGTTAATACGAGATTAAAATAAAGGAAATTAGAGGAGTGGAAATATGAGAAAAATACTACTTACAGGAATGCTATTGCTAGCTTTAATAATTTGGAATCCATTATCTTCAGTCGAAGCTTCTTTAGTAGATACAGAAAAAAGAATAATCGTTAAATATCATTCAGATACTAGTAAAATTATTATTAGTCAATATGCAGAAGCTATAATAGAAGAATATGAGCATTTGCCGATGATGGCGATTAAAATATCAGATGAGCGATTACAAGCTTTAAGAAATGAAGGTCATATTGAATTTTACGAAGAAAACCAATCCTTTACCATCCAACATCAATTTCAAGTAGCGAATGTATCTTCTCCTGAGTTGGAGCGTTGGAATATAACAGCGATGAATGTACATAATGGCTGGAATCATGGGTATAGGGGAAACGGTGTGAAAATTGCTATTATTGATTCAGGGGTAGCAAATCATTCAGACCTAACAATTGCGGGAGGTATATCCTTTGTCGGAAATAGCTATGATGATGACCATGGACATGGCACACATGTTGCAGGAATTATTGCAGGAAAACATAATGGTAGCGGCGTAGCAGGAATTGCGCCAAATGCAGCAGTTTATGCTGTAAAAGCGATTAAAGGGAATGGCATGGGAGATGTTGAGACTGTACTGCAGGCAATTGATTGGGCCATCGATAATCAAATGGACATTATTAATTTAAGCTTCGGTGATTTAGAGTATGCGCAATCTTTACATGAAGGGATTAAAAAGGCGGCAGAACATGGCATAATAATCGTAGCGGCAAGTGGCAATGAAGGAAATGACGCTGGTACAGGTAATACAATTAATTATCCTGCACGTCATGAAGAAGTCATCTCTGTTGTAGCGATTAATCGTCATTTCAAGCGTTCATCATTTAGTGGGACAGGTAATACGAATGATTTTGCAGCACCTGGTGAAGAGATTTATAGCACGTATTTAAATGGTCAATATGCAACGTACAATGGTACTTCTATGGCCGCACCTCATATTACAGGCTTGCTCGCACTACTGATGGAGCAATACCCTTATGCAACAGCGACGGAATTGCGTGAAGGCTTGCGTTACATTGCAGAAGATTTAGGAGATGCAGGATTTGACGCCCTGTATGGATATGGACTTCCTAAATTTCAACTCCCAAATCGCCAGGTTGTTGATGACCTGTTAAATAGCAAGTTATCTACAGAAATACTAAGCGAAAAAATCACTACAATGCCAAATACAATTGAAAAATTAGCAGTAAAAAACGAATGGCATAAAACACAGCAAACGCTCATTAAAGAAATCAATCAATTATTATTAGACTTTGCAAAAAATCCTACAGAACAGCGCATTATTCAATTGACAGAGCAATTAGCAAAGATTGCTTCAGCCGATGTAAAAGCTCAGAAGCAAAAGGACATCAATGCAATTATCGCAACATTGTTAGAGCCAGCTATAAATGCCGTCACTATATTTAGCAAAAACAAAACTGTTTATAATTATAGAAAAGCAGAGGCAGAGTTGAAAAAGCTACCAACATTAGAAGCAAAGCAAGAGCTTGAAGTCGTATTAAATGAAGCATTGTACCAGTTTGCACAAAGAGCCATCCAAAGTTTGGTACAATATGAACAAAAACCAACAAAAGATCATTATCAGTACGCTCAATTTGCGATTACAAACTTACCTGATTCTTCAATTAAAACCGAGTTACTAGAAAAATTCGATAAGCTTATACAAACTACAGTAAAGCAAGCTACAGCAAACATTGTGACCTATGAAAAAGCTCAAACGTTGAAAAACTACAATCATGCAGCGCAAGCAATTCAAGCCGTATTCGATGAGAAACAGCGTGAACAGCTAGAAAAAAGAATTCAAAAAACAGTCAATAATAATGTAGCAAAGGCAACAACGCGTGTCACGAATTACGAAAAGAATAAAACGCAGGCAAATCGCGAACTAGCAATGAAGCTTGTACAGGAATTACCGAATGGAAAAGATAAAGAGCAATTACTGAAAAGATTAAAGTAAAAGGTAATCGTTATTGATGAGAGAGGTGCTTGTATGGAACAGCCGTGTATTTTAATTATAGATGATGAGACGGATTTACGAAATTTACTAACAACTACTTTGCAAAAAGAGGGATTTTCAAATATTGTGAGCGCTGGCTCTGTGGCGGAGGGTTGGAAAGTATTTCAACAGCATTCACCAAATATCGCATTAGTCGACATTATGCTACCAGATGGAGAAGGCTATGATTTGTGTAAAAAAATACGCGAAGTGTCGCATATACCTATTTTATTTTTATCAGCGAAATCCGATGAAATTGATAAATTACTTGGGCTGGCAATTGGAGGAGACGATTATATTACAAAGCCATTTAGCCCAAAGGAGGTTGCCTATCGCGTCAAAGCACAGCTGCGTCGTGCTGGCTATCAAACACAGACTGACGCACCTACAACTTCTTTGACACAGTCGGGCACTTTTGCGATTAACGAGGATGAAACAGAAGTATATAAAGCTGGCACAGCACTTGATTTAACAGCAAAGGAAGTTGGCTTAATGGCTTGCTTTTTACGCAATCCGAACCGCATTTTAAGTAAAGAAACATTGTTTCAACAAGTATGGGGGGAGGATTTTTTCGGTGCGGATAATACGTTAATGGTGCATATTCGCCGTCTACGCGAAAAAATTGAGGATAACCCTTCTAGCCCTGTTTATATTACGACAGTTAAAGGCTTAGGTTATCGCTTTACGGCGAAATAAGGAGAGGCGCTATGAGATGGAAGCTAACCGGTCGCTTTTTAATGGCCATTATTTGCACGGTATTTTGTGTGATTTTAGTTAATGGGATTATTTCCATTGTACTTTATGTGTATCATATATCTAACGAGGATCGACCTACTTCCGCGACAGATTTTACCCGCTCGCTCGCACGCTATATAGCAAAAATAGATGAGGAGCCCCAGATTTCGGATGAAGGAATTGCAGCATTACAAGAGCGCAATGCTTGGCTGCAATTTTTAGATGATAATGGAAATGTAATTGGGCATGCACTTGCACCAGCAGCTGCACCACAACATTACACACCGATCGAGTTGATTCAGGCCTATAAATACCGAGATAAAAACCAGACAACTACTTTAGTGGCAGAACATAATGGCGTTACATATTTAGTCGGGATTCAAGATGCCAGTTTATCCAAAATTATTATCACTTCGAATACTAGCTCAATCACACAATTTATTGCACAGTTTGCGCTTATTATAATCATTGTCGATATTGTTATTGCAATCATTATTGGCTTTATTTTCAGCTCCTTTTTGGCGAAGCCGATTTACCGTATGATTGAGCGTATTCGCATGTTGAAAAATCGCAACTTTGCGGTTGATTCTAAACGTAGCAAAGGACTTTATCGTTCCATTTTTCACAATTTAGACGATGTAGCGGAAAGCTTAAAATTGCAGGAGGAAGAGCGACATAAGCTTGAGCAAATGCGCAATGAATGGATCAGCAATGTTTCCCATGATATGAAAACGCCACTTGCTGCGATTCAAGGCTATGCAGAGCTATTGCAAGGGGATGTTTCCACACAGGAGCAGAGCGATTATGCAGAAATTATTGAGAAAAAATCAGTTTATATGCGGGAACTGCTTGATGATTTTACATTAACGATGCGCCTGCGCCAACAGGAGATGCCTTTGCAACTGGTAGATACAAATATCGTTTCATTTGTTCGTGAGCTTGTCATCGATGTCCTAAATGACACTACATTTAGCGGAAGCGAGATTACGTTTAATAGCCAATTCGACAAGTTAACAAAAAGCATCGATACACATTTAATGAAACGAGCATTGCTCAATTTCATCTATAACGCACTTGTGCATAATGAGGGAAATGTGACACTGGACATTTCTATTGAGGAAATGAACGAAGTTACTGTGATTACTATAAGCGATAACGGTAAGGGGATCGCAGAGGCTGACTTGCCACAAGTTTTTGAGCGCTATTATCGCGGGACAAATACCAGAAATATTAAAGGAACAGGTCTCGGAATGGCCATTGCTCGCGATGTCATTCAAGCGCATGGTGGTGAGGTAGAATTAGTGAGCGAGATTGGTGTTGGTACAACTATCATTGTTCGACTATAAAAGAAGGCGCAAGAAATCTTGGGTGATTTCTTGCGCTTTTCATATTTGCAGGTGAAGCCGACAATAAATCGGGTGGATTTACCTGCTAACCATTACTTTTGAACGCCCAATTGCTCTTTCACTTTCTCAGGCAACTCATCAGAGGACACTTCATCATACGACGTCACTTCATTGCCGTTTTTCACATAAAGTTTCAAATATGCATCATGACGCAAGTTTTTACTCGCTGAAAACTCCACATCAATTGCCTCGCCATTTTCCTTATAAGCAGGCTGTTTGTACCAATACGATGCTATTACTTCGCCATTTGATGTTGTGAACTTCTCCACTTCCCCATCCGCTGTAATTTGTACATATACGGAATCTTTTCCTAAACGATTAAAATCAACTGTTGCAACAATAACAAGTGCTGCAATTACTAGCACGACTAGCGATGTCAACCCAATAAATACTTTCTTCATTTTGTATGCCTCCATTGTAAATTGTGTGAGAATTGTTTGAGTGCCAGGCACCCAATGATTGCGTAAACCCCTACATAAACCCCCATCCATATGATGACAGGTACTGTAATATTTGCGCCAATCAAGCCAGAAAATGCGCTTAGTGCGAAGGCGCTATGCATAATGCCCATGACTAACGGTGCTGCAAAAATAAAGCCGATTTGCAGGCGAACTGTTTTTTTCATTTCCTTTTGACCTACACCGATTTTATGCAAAATCTCATATTTCCCTCGATCTTCCTCAGCTTCCGTCATAATTTTGAAGTAAATAATACTGCCTGTTGCGACTAAAAATACTAAGCCTAAAAAGCTACCGACAAATAATAATGAGCCTAGGCCTTCAATAGATGATTTATAGCTTGCTGGGAAGCTTGATAAATGCGTATCCCCTAGCTCTTGCTGTAATCTGTCAGAAACCGCTACTTGCTTTTTATCATTGTCCATGCCTACTAATTGATAGACACTTGCTTCAGCTTCTAATGCTTGATAATCTGCTTCAGAAACAATGATGACTTGTCCTACAATATCTGCATTAAAAATACTTTCCGCTTGAAAATCTTTTACGTTTAACACTGTATTGCTAATACTCAATTGTTGCCCTGTATAGTCTAATGAAAAGCGTTCATCATAATATGGGTCTAGCATGATTGCTTCACTATTTTGTACTGTTAATTGTTCACGCTTTTGTAGCTCTGCAAGCTTGTTGTACGTATCGTTATCAATAAATGTATAGCTGTAAATGCGTCCATCGATGTCTAGCTCCGCCTGTTTTACATGAATTGCTTCATTGTATAAAACATCTTGTGATGGAATAGTAGCTGGCTCGCCCTTCCACATGAACGTGTTTGGCAAATAATGATGTGTTTGCGCACCAGCATTGTAATACAGCCCATACACTGCACCACCCGCTGTGATTGTCGTTGCACTTAAGACGGCGATTGTCGTCAATGTTTTCGCATTGCCACGAATGCGGTATAAAATTTGTGAAACGCTTAATAAATTTAACCCTCGCCATGCCCAGCGCTCGTTATTTTTTAGCTTTGTTAACACAAATACTAATACACTGTGGAATAATAAATACGTTCCAGTAACCGTTGCGATAATAATGACAATCGGTGTTGATATACCGAGCATAGCCCACATTTTCGATGTCATTAAATCTTGTAATGCCAACCAGTAGCCGAATATTAGTAAAGCAATCCCTGCAATTGTTGCCAACCATTTCGCTCGTGGTAAGTTTTCCCCTTTTTTATCCGCATGGAATAATTCGATTAGCTTAAATTGATAAATAACACGGTAGCCTTGTAATGATGTAAATAAAAATACAATCATAAACACAATCGTCGTATTCATCACGGCTTCACCTGATAACGTGAAGCTTGCTACTGCATCGAGCCCCATTAAGCGTACTAATATTGTCAGTAAGCCCTTTGATAATAGGAAGCCAAGCACAATACCCATAGCTAACGATAAAATGCCGAGCACAATATTTTCAAAAAATAAGAGGAAGCCTATTTGCTTTTTACGCACACCTAACAGTGAATATAAGCCTACTTCCTTTTTGCGCTTTTTAATAAAAAACGAATTCGCATAAACAATAAATAGTGCAACAAAAATCAATAGTACGACAGATGATGCACTCATAATACCTTGTACCTTCATCGATGAATCTGCTAACGCGCTAATATCATCGCTATATTTCAATGTGACGAACGTAAAATAAATGACAATGCTAAATAATACCGAACCGAAATATAGCGCATAACTCTTCATATTGCGGCGCATATTTTTCAATGCTAAATCAAACAATGTCATTTACGTCACCGCCTATCACCGTAAGCTCCTGTAAAATTGTTTGGAAAAATTGCTTCCGTGTCTGTTCACCACGGAAAATTTCCTTTGATAGCTGCCCATCTTGAATGAATAAAATACGCTGACAGAAGCTTGCTGCATAGGCATCATGCGTTACCATTAAAATCGTTGATTGTTGCTTTGCATTCAAATCGCTCAAGCTTTCTAGTAAATCTGTTGCCGATTTCGAATCTAACGCCCCTGTTGGCTCATCCGCAAACAATAGTTTTGGCTCTGTCACAAGCGCTCGCGATGAAGCCGTACGCTGCTTTTGTCCACCTGAAATTTGGTATGGATATTTATCAAGCAAGTCTTCAATACCAAAAAGCATAGCAATCTTTTTAACACGCTCGTTAATTTCTGTTGCTGGTCTTTTGGCAATCGCTAATGGCAACACAATATTTTCACGTACCGTTAATGAATCGAGCAAATTATAATCTTGGAAAATGAACCCTAGATGATCTCGCCTAAAATCTGCGAGCTGCTCATCTTTCATCTTCGCAATATTTGTATCATCAATAATAATTGAACCCGTTGTAGCGCTATCAATCGTTGCAATCACATTTAGCAGCGTCGATTTTCCCGCACCAGATGGTCCCATTACACCCACAAATTCGCCTTTATGCACCTCAAAGCTTACACCGTTTAATGCTTTATATAAATTGGCACCTTTACCATATGCCTTTGTTATATTTTCAACTTGTAAAACTGGTTTCATCATTCGCACCTCCGTTTTGATACCTTTACTTTAACGCGTGTGCCTTACATGAAAATTGTGCAAAGCTTACAGCAACCTTAATTTTGTAACAATGCTACAAAAACGTTACATTTCATTTAAGGTTTGATGAAAAACCGCTATTTTGCATAAAAATGCGCTATGCTAGAACTGTTCCAATCATCCGCATTGTATTTACATTCCGCAAAATAGCACGCCTCGCTATTTATAAATACAATTGCAATCAACCATTTGGACATTGAAAAACACCTCTCATTAGATAGAAACAGAAAAACGAAAAAAGGATTGCCGTGCGCACGGCAATCCTTTTTTCGTTAAATTAATCCATTACACCTCAGCGACTTTCCCGAGCTTGCTCCAACTTAAAAGCGTCATGACACGCACCCACGGTCAACTGACCTGCATCGTGCAGGCCTCCGCCATAGGCTTAACTTGAATCGGTAATGTTTTTTATTGCGAAAGCATAGCGGCAGATATTTGGGACTCCACCTGATTTAATTACTTTTGCATTCCTCCCACCACTTCTATAAGTGGTGGACCTCTGCTGGGTCAAATTAAAAAGTAAATTTAGATACCCTTGCTTGCAATTCTTCTGCAAGATTCGCTAAGGAATTGGCTGCGCTCGCTATTTCCTCCATTGAGGCAAGTTGCTCTTCTGAAGTTGCTGCAACAGAATTGGAGTTATCAGACGTCGCTTTTGATAAGTTCAACATCTCATTTGCATGTGTAGATACTTGTGTTACTTCATTTTCAATATTAGTTGAAACTGTTGTAATATTACTTACTTCAGTATTTACTTGTTCCACTGCTGCAAGTATTTCTTCAAATGTAGTTTGCGTATCAGAGGCAATGACTAAACCTGTATCTACGCGTTCTTTTACATCATTAATAGAGTGTACTGTCTCTTCTGTATCAATTTCGATTTGAGTAGCGACTTCCGTAATATCCGAAACTAAATTTCTTGTTTGCTCTGCTAATTTTCGTACCTCATCCGCTACAACTGCGAAGCCTTTTCCTGCTTCTCCAGCTCTCGCAGCTTCAATCGCTGCATTTAGTGCAAGTAAATTTGTTTGATCTGCTACTGCTGTAATTTGATGTAGAACTTGTACTATTTCTTTTGTTTGATTGTTTAATTTAATCAAAGCCGTATCTGTTTCTCTCACCGACTCATTAATTCTTTGCATTTGCGATACGGTTTCTTGCACATAATTTGACCCTTGTCTAGTTTTGTCACTTGTAGAAATGGAAAGCTTTTGTGCTAGACTAGCATTTTTCGTTATTTCATTTACAGCAAGTATACTTCTTTGGGTTGAGTTAGCAGATTCCTCCGACATAATCGCCTGTTTTTCAGCACCATTTGATACATGTTGCATCGATTCTGTTATTACTTCTGCACCCTTCATCGTCATGTCAGCACTTGCCATTAATTGCTCTGCTGAAGCGGCCACTTGACTTGAACTATCATGTACATGTGATAAAATTTCTTGTAAATTTCCTGCCATATGCTTAAAAGAATCTTGTAAAGAGCCAATTTCATCTTTTGACGAAGCTCCTTCAAGGTGAATTGCTAAGTTTCCATCGGCAATTTCCTTCGCATTTTCACTTACCTTACCTATTCTTTTAGAAATACGATTTGTGAGAATATATACAAAGATAATGCTTCCTACTAAAAGGATGATAACTAATAAAATCGAAATAAAGGCGATTCCATCAATATTCTTTTGTAGCTCAACTTGTTTATTTGCATATTGAGAAGACACACTTCTTTTCAACTCGATAACATCATTAATTAATCCCTTTGTCCTTAGAGATTGCCTTTTTATTTCTGCCTGATCGCTTTCATTAACCGCTTGAGTCGAAATAGTTACGATTTCTTTATACTTATGCGATATATTTTCAGCGTATATTAGCTGTTGATCAGTAGTTAAAGTAGGCGTCAATTGCTCATGTATTGTTTGAATGGCATGTAAATCCTGTTCAATATCACTTTTATTACCTTCACTTATATTTAAAGCATATGCACTCAAAGATTTTTGCAAACTTTTAGATGCACTATTTAACTCTTCAACTGTCACAAGTGCATCTACAATTTCCTCTGTTGAGGATTTTAATGTGATTAATTGCATGATATTAAACCCTATAATACACGCAGAAAGCAACAGAGGAACAATGGATAAAAGTAATATTCTATATTTTAATTTCATTTACTCTCCGCCTCTTAGTCTAGTATTTTGATGGATCCGTTTGACATTTTTTCTGTCAACTGATCTAAATTTTTTTGTTCAGCATCTGATAGTCTAATCACCCGAATAGGTGCGATTGTTACACCTTTTTCTTTAAAGCCAAGCACCTTATTTTTTTCGGAAATTTCCCCTGTTTCAACCAGCTCTTTTACCGTATCATAAATAGCTACATCCACCTGCTTTACCATAGACGATACAACTGATTTCTCCGCTAAATAAAATTGATCACTGTCAATTCCGAATGAATAAGTGCCAGCACGTTGGGATTCTAGTAATACCCCTACTCCTGTAAAACCAGCAGCAGGATAAATATAATCGACACCAGCGGCTATCATCTCTTTAGCAATTCTTTCACCAAGCTTATCATCGCCAAAGGTACCTGCATATTTGGATATTATTTGTGCATCAGGGTTACTAGCCTTTACACCTTTCATAAATCCTTGTTCAAATTTATGTATAATGGGTACATCTTCTCCTCCAATAAAGCCAATAATATTACTTTGTGTTTTCAGCCCTGCTATTACACCGATTAAAAAAGAGCCTTCTTCTTCTTTAAATGTAATGTTATATATGTTTGGGAGATCGGATTGTGAATCAATTATTAAAAATGATGTATCTGGGTATTTTTCAGCCATCGCTTCCATAGCACCTTTAATAGCAAATCCAAGCCCAATAATCAAATCATTTCCTTGTTCGATTAATTCTTCAAAACCTTGTTCATAGGTCCCTGTATCTTGCAGTTCGCGATAATCAAATGAAACTCCTAATTCATCACGCGCTTTTTCAAGACCTAAAAAACCTAAATCCGAAAACGATTGATCCCCTAAGCCCGCATCTGATAACATAATGCCAATCTTCATTCGGTCAATTTCTGTGTTTTCATCTGCACTTGAACAAGCTGAAAGTACAAACATATATAAAATACAGGTACATACAACCATATATCGTTTCATTATAAAATCACTCCTAATTATTTATATTTTTAACTGTTAATTCCATATAAAACATTCGAAAAATCATCCTATTCTACAATACAAATTAAAGTGATTGAGATAGGTTATTTACTTGCTTTTATACCAATATATCACCAAAAGTGATATAAAAAAAAGTGCATATTACCCATACTTCCATATATTTTGAGGTTCAAAGTAATTATACTGCATTTAATAAGAAAAAAGTGAGCAGTACAAACTCTTAATATAAAATTTATTGTTTTCCAAATGACATACGACATTCTTTTTGTTAGTGAAACGCAACGTTCTAGCATATCTTTTATCCAATAAATAGAAAATAACTTTTATAGCATACAATTGTGAAGTACTTATCGTAGATAACAAAAGTGATTAAGAAGACACTGACAAAAACGAAAAAGGATTGCCATGTGCACGGCAATCCTTTTTCTATTAAATTGTATGAGAATTGTTTGTGTGCCTGGCACTCTAACTAGGTTTCCCATATGATTTAAAGCGTTCTAGCATATAATCCATTTCGGCATCATCTAAAATAACTGGATTACCTACCCCTCTAGCTCGAATGTACACTTCAGCACATAACTCAATTTCTTCTGCGATGTTGAATGCTTCTTCAACTGTTTCTCCAGCTGCTAGTAACCCATGGTTCGCCAATAATACCGCCTTCGAATCAGTCATTGCAGCTAGGGCATTATTTGCGAGTTCCTGTGTACCAAAGCTAGCATATTGTGCACAGGCTACCTTCTTCCCTGCAACCGCAACTAGATAAGATATTGCAGGTAAATCTTCGCGTAAACAAGATAATGTTTTGGCGAAGACCGAGTGCGTATGGACTACTGACTTCATCCGAGGTTTTTGTTTATAAACCTCTGTATGCATCGCCCATTCACTCGATGGCTTATAATTGCCCTCTATTTTATTGCCATCAATATCTATGAGTACAATATCCTCAGGCTTTAGAGAATCGTACGGTACGCCGCTTGGGCTAATGGCTACACAGTTTTCAGTCGGAGCATAAATACTAATATTTCCACCAGTCCCTTTTGTCAAACCGCTTTTTAATAGTAGTTGGCAATACTGAACAACTTTTTTTCGCTCTTCAAGCAACTTCAAATGAACAACCCCTTATTCATCATTTTTTATAAGTCGGAAATCTAGATGATTTCTTTTAAATTCACTTATTACTTCCTTTTGCTCCTCCGTAAAGCTGTCATATTCATTGACAATAATCGTATTAATTTCATCTGATGGTATGACTTGAAACAATTTTTTGACACCTATTTTACTATGGTCTACTAAAGCGATAATGTGATTTGACTTGTGGATCATCGCCTGTTTCGCTTCTCCTTCATCAATCGTAGAATCCGTTAAACCTTCCTGCAATGTTAAGCCGCGAGCAGAAATAAACATTTTATCTATATTAATGGATTCCATATATTTTTTTAATGATGTCCCCATTGTGGAAATGGAATTTGGTCGCACATATCCTCCAAGTAAAATCGTGGTGATTTCACTACTAATCAAATCTAATGCAATCGTAATGTTATTTGTCACTACAGTGATATTTTTCAAATCCTTGACCAACTTCGCTACTTCAGCAGCAGATGTACTGGCATCAAAGCCAATAACATCCCCATCCTGAATGAGTTTGATAGCTTCTCGTGCCATTACTTGCTTTGATAAAAGGTTTTCGGATGCACGCAAATTCAAATTATCTTCTACAAATGATTTCTGAATGGGCTTTGCACCACCTAAGACGCGTATTAGTAGCCCCTCATTCTCCATCTTTTCTAGGTCTCTTCTTATAGTCATCTCAGAAACATTAAAGCGATTACTTAAATCTGATATTTCTACATAGTTTTTTTGATTGACCAACTTGCTAATCTCATTTCGTCGATGTTGTATTGAACTTACCATGCGTGTCACCCTATTCCTTACTAATATTATTTAAATACCGCCCTTAGCTTTTCTTCATTTGGGCTGTGAATAATTCCTTTTTCCGTTACAATCGCTGTAATTAAATGAGCTGGCGTCACATCAAAAGCAGGATTGTAAACTTTTACTTCCGGCGGTGCAATATATTGCCCTGTTGGCTTTAGCACCTCATCTTTACTGCGTTCTTCGATTGGAATGCCCATTCCTGTTGCACAATTTAAATCAATTGTAGGCGTGGGTGTCGCAACATAAAATGGGATACCATAATGTTTAGCTAAAATAGCGACCCCCAACGTGCCGATTTTATTTGCAACATCTCCATTTGCTGCAACACGATCACAGCCGACAATAACGGCTTGCACTTTATTTTGTGACATCACAGTTGCCGCCATATTGTCTGTAATTAATGTAACATCAATTCCCGCATGGTAAAGCTCAAAGGAAGTAAGCATAGCCCCTTGAAATCGAGGACGTGTTTCATCTGCAAATACCTTTAAGCTCATGCCCTTTTCTTTTGCCAAATAAAATGGGGATGTAGCTGTTCCATATTTCGTTGTCGCTAATGCACCTGCATTGCAATGTGTTAACACACCTTGACCATCCTCTAGTAAAGTTAATAAATGTTCTCCGATATTACGATTGATTTTAATATCTTCCATATGAATAACTATCGCTTCATTCAACAGCCTCTCTTGAAACTCCACTAAATCATTGCCCGCAAATAATTCGGCTACCCCACCCATGCGTTCAAGTGCCCAAAATAAATTGACCGCCGTTGGTCTGGATGTCGCTAAATAATCAAGCTGTTTTTTCAACTCATACTTCGCTTCCTCTACAGAGCCATCAAAATACTGAACCGCAATATATGCACCGTAGGCAGCCGTTACACCAATTGCTGGTGCACCACGCACAATCATGGAATGAATAGCATGCCAAACTTCTTCAACCGTTGTAATATCTATATAGCTTACCTTGTTTGGCAATGCCGTCTGATCTAAGAGGACTAATTTATTGCCTTTCCATTCTATTGTATTAAGTTCCATTATACCAACACCTCACCCTTATATTTAAGTAGCAATTGCATATATCGAGAAATGCTAGTAATTGCCTCATTTTTTATACATTCTTTCGCAATTGATAAACCTCTGCGCTCAGCTAAAATGCGTGCTTCCTTGTGATTAATTGTTGTAATATCTGCTACCTTTGCTAAGCCAATGATTCGTCGATTCATTTCCAAACCTGCAATTGCAAATGTGTCACGCAAAACAGAAGCTAAAAATTCCTCTACAACTTCTTCATACACCGTAAATTGCTCGCTAGACTCCTTTAAGATTGCTCTAGATTTGAATTCAAACTTTTCCATTGTCTCAACTAATGCTTCCTCTATCCAATGAACATACGCGGATTCATTAAACGCCAATGCTCTTAGCCATGAAAATGTTAAGTTTGCCACTAAATTTCCGACATCGTAGCCGATTGGACCGTAAAAGGCGAACTCTGGATCAATGACCTTTAGTGCTTTTTCATTAATGAATATGGAACCTGTATGTAAATCTCCATGCAACAATGCCTGACCTTGCGTTAAAAATTGCTGTTTTAACTTGGCAACCTTGATATGTAGTTCTTTATCGTTATACACAAAGTTATGAATAAATTCTTCATTTCCCTTTGTTAATATATTTTGCTTTTTAAAATCAATATACGGCTCTGTATAAACAAGGTGCTCCGTAATTTCGCAAAGCTCTGGATTGATAAATTGCTTTTGTAGCTGTTTCTTCTTGATAGGATTCATTAAAAAATCTGTTGTACGAATTAAATTTTCAGCCATAAATGTTGAAATATTGTCAGCAAAATGATCAAATGTTTTAAATGTCATCAAATCTTTTCGCATAATTTCGAAATCCCTTAAATCCTCCATCACACAGCAGCTCATCGCTTGGTCGAATAATATAATCTTCGGGACTAAATCTGGCGTATATTCAGCCTCTAGCAGCAACGCCTCTGTTTCAATACGATTTCGGTCCGTTGACAGAACAAAGCTTTCAGAGATTCTTGCTTGTGGTCCTGCTTGCTTGACAATAATGGATGCACCTGACGCATTTGTTACTCTGAAAACATAGTTTAAATTACCATCACCAATTTCCTGACATTGCACTTCCCCTGAAAAACCTTCTATTTTTGCTTGCACATATTTTTTCACATCTTCATTGTTCATTAAAAAATAATTAGAATACATCACAGTCACCCCTTATTTTTTTCTACTGTAATATGTGGATGCTAGAGCTAACGCTAGTACAAGCCCCTTAATAATATTTAATGAATAATACGGTACCGATAACATAACTAGCCCGTTTTCCAAAATCCCTACAAGTGCTGCACCAAATAAAGTACCAATCGCATTTGGTTTACCATGTCCCGCAAAAGATTGACCAATAAATGCGGCTGCAACTGCTGGCATTAAATAACCTGCTCCTGCATTAATTTGAGAAGAACCGATTTGTGACGCTAGTAATAGGCCTCCTATACCCGCTAACAACGCAGAAAAAATATATGCAATCATTTTATAGCGATTAACAGGAATTCCTGTTAATTTAGCGGCTTCTTCATTTCCTCCAACCGCATATAAAAAGCGGCCATGCTTCGTATACGTTAAAAATAGATGCACTGTAATCACGACAAATAGCATAATTAGGATAATCCATGGCGTTTTACTGAGAGTTAAGAAAAATGGCGAAATACTGCCCTCTGTTGGCGTACCATCTAAGCGAGGCATCCCGACAGAAATCGAACCGCCGCCCGTATACGTCATTGCCACCCCTTCCACAATAAACATCGTTGCGAGCGTTGCAAATAAATCAGGAATTTTTATTTTTACAATTAAAAAAGCATTAAATAAAGCAACGCCTAAAACGGCTAATAATGCGGCTAAAATGGATACACCTGTCGGCATGCTGAACCATACAAACATCGAAACTACTACGGAACTTGCTAATGTTGCCGTAGAGCCAATCGATAAATCGAAACCATTTACGGACAGTGAAATCGTTAATCCTATCGCAATAATCGTAACAATCGAAATACTTCTCAATATATTAAGGATATTAGCGGTTTGCATAAACGTTGGAATCGATATTGTAAAAATAATGATTAACAATATAACAGCAATGACAATTGCCCAATCTTTCATAAACTTCATAGATTGAAAATTTTTAACCCCTTGCATAACTATCACCCCCGGTAGCATAATACATAATCTCATCCTCGGATGTTTCGCTCGTCATAAGCTCTTTCACAATTTTGCCATCATACATCACATAGATGCGGTCTGTTATTAATAACGCCTCATTCAACTCACTTGTAGCATAAATAATCCCTTTACCTGCCGTTGCAAGCTCATCAATGAGTTTGAAAATATCTCCTTTCGCCCCAACATCAACCCCTTTTGTAGGCTCATCGAACATCAGGATTTCAGCATCTGTCATCAACCATTTACCAATCGCAATTTTCTGTTGATTCCCTCCAGATAAATTAGCTACTTTTTGATATTCATTCGGTGTTTTAGCACCGATTTTTTTAATCATTTCTTGCGCAGCATTCCGTTCCTTTTTGCGTTGAATAAATTTAGCAAAGCCTGCGAAAAATTCTAAGTTCGCCATCGATAAATTTTTATAAATAGGCTCCTCTACAAAGATGCCTTCCTTTCTCCTTTCCTCTGGAATAAGCCCAAACTTATTTTTCACTGCGTAGTATGGGGACTTATTTTTAACCTGTTCCCCAAATAACTCAATCGTTCCCGATTTTAAGTGTGACATTCCGAAAATTGCCTTGCAAAGCTCTGTTTTCCCTGCACCAACAAGCCCTGCAACTCCAACGATTTCATGTTTATCAACAGTAAATGTGACATCATTGACTAAACCTGAATCATCCACTAAATTCGTTACCTTCAATATGACATCGCCTTTATTTTTTAATTGCTTATGATGGACTAAATAGAAAGTCTTTCCAAGCATGGATTCAATAACCTTCGCTGGCGTGATATCCTCAATCCGACTCTCATTAACGATTTCTCCATCTTTCATAATTGTGATTTTTTCACAAATACTAAAAAGTTCCGGAATACGATGTGAAATAAACACAACACCTAACTCGTGATTTTTCACTAGATCACGCACAATGGAAAATAATTTATCCGTTTCAGTCTGACTTAATGGCGCAGTTGGTTCATCCAATATTAAAAACTTTCTTTCATGTATGAGCGCTCTTGCAATCAGTATCATTTGCTTCTCTGCTAACGAAATATCCTGCACCTTTTTATCAACATCCATGTTAATACCCATTCGCTTCAACACTTCTTTAGCATGTGATTTAATCGATTGCCATTTGATAATGGATTTTTTACTAAAAACCAGATGGTCAAGCATAATATTTTCCGCTACTGTTAAATACGGAATTAATGCCGTATCTACTTCTTGATAAACAATATCTATGCCCAATTCCTTCGATTTTTTTGTATCTTCAATCGTTACATACTGATTATCGATGTAAATTTCACCTGTGTAATGTGGATAAGCGCCAGATAATATTTTCATTAATGTGGATTTACCTGCCCCATTCGCCCCTATCACCGCATGAATCGTCCCTGATTGTAAAGTGAAATCAACATTGTTTAACGCCTTTACTCCAGGAAACTCGATAGATATCCCTTTCATTTCTATAATCGTTTGCTTGCTCATGAATGCCCTCCTTTCTTGTTCAAAGAAGGGGGGTGTCATTTAGCGACACCCCCTTATGCCGACTTACTTAGCGTAATGCTCACGTAATGTTTTCATCCAGCTTTCATCAAAATCAGAGGACTCGCCCCATCCATCAATAATGTCTGCCAAATTAAACATTGTCGTCTCATCTTTTAATTCACTTTGCTTAATAAGATTGGCAGCTAAATTATATTCTGTAGGCGTTTCTTCACCCGCTAACTTTTTCGCCATAATACGCATATTCATTTTGCCGATTAATGCAGGGTCTACTGCGGCTGTTGATAGCCATTGACTGCCTTCTTCTTTCATCAAATTAATATCTTGATTCGATACATCAATTGAAATTAATTTAATATCACTACGTTTATTATCTACCAAGGATTTGTATGCTCCTTTAGCTAACTCATCCCAAGAACCCCAAATAGCATCAACTGCTCCTGGTGGGTATTTTGCTAAAATTGCGTTTACTTTTGCTGCAATATCTCCCTGTACATCCTGGAAATTTGTTGGTCCAATTGTTTCCAGTGTCACAATTTCATTATTATCTTCAAATTCCTTATAAATTTCTTGGCGACGATCTAAAGGTGACAGACCACCAAACCATAATTTAATAACTTTTACAGGCTCCTTTTTAAGATCAGCAATTTCTTGTAACGACAATCGAGCTAGCTCATAATCATCTTGGAATGTTGCGGTTACTCCTTCATGGCCTTTACCATCCTTTAACGCAACCGTGTCAAATAACGTTACTTTTATTCCTTTTTCTACAGCCGGCTGAATCATGTCGTAGGAGTAATCCTCTTTACCATGTGAAATAATAATGCCGTCATAGTCTTGCATTGTAATTTGTGCCACTAGCTCTTGGAATTTTGCATCATTGTTTTCCACGATATGCGTATCAACTTTAAAGCCCAAAGATTCGCCCTCTTTACGAGCTCCATCTAAAAATTGCTTTGTATGATCATCAGAAGCTAAATTCCGTAACACAGCAATTTTCACCCCTTGTACCCCTTCTGGCACCCCTTCAATCACTGTATTTTCTTCCGTTTTATCACTACCACACGCAGTTAATGCTACCACCGCCAACATAAGCATCAGAAATATTGTAAGCCTTTTCATTCGAATCCCCCTTAATCTCCCAATTAGTATGATAAATTCCTTTTGCAAGGTTTAAGCTTATAGCAATAATATTATCTGAATATTCGAAAGTCAATCCTAAAGTGTTATTTTTTTTCTTAAAAACGTTATTTTTTATCATAAAATAAGCTTACATGTTAATTCAAACAACATAAAAGGAAGATTTTTTGTTCATAAATTAACAAAAAAGAAACTAGGAAAGAAAAACCTCTCCTAGCTTCCTAAAATAAGCTTTTAAACTGACACACTAACTATAACGCTTCGCAATTTGAACCAATGAGTCCCATACGCCGTTAAAAGGCTCTATTATGCATGTTATACCGACATGAATATGTCGGATACCGACGTAAATTTGTCAGTTGCAATGTCGGAAGTTGCAGTGTTAGACTCGGTTTAACTCGAGTGAATTATTGCTATATCTAGATATTTTTTATATTTTATAGAAATGTATATTATGTGATATAAATAAACTTATAGAGGTGTTAAATAATGTTGAAAAAGCTAGGAGTAACGTCACTATTATGTGGTTCTCTTTTATTATCTAATGTTCCATTTACAAGTGCCGAAAGCGAGAGTATTTCTATTTTAAAAAGAGATTTTAATGAAACTGTTGTAGAATATAATGATCAAGTAATAAATTTAAATTTTGATAATTCCGAAGTTTACAACAAAATTACGGATAATATTATTAAAGATATATTAAATGAGTCAAATGGCAATGGAGATATTACTATTCACGAGATTGGTGATGAAGATGGTAACAACTTGACTCCTTATGTATTAAATCAAGACTTTAGTAATTCTGTTGGAATAAACGAATTAGCTCCCTATTCATTGTTACATGATTACCAACTTACAAAGAAAAAAGATACAATTTATAATACGCCTATGCCCGCAATACAAGTTGAATCTGTAGCTTATGGAGAAACTGTAGTTTTAAGTGAGTCAAGAACTTACACTAACAGCTTTTCTCTAAGTGGTGAGTACGACTCTGGAGCAGGAGCTAAACTAGGAGCAGCAATGAATACAAGTGTAAGTTACACATATGCTAAAAGTAGAACTTTAGATGGACCACCTAAAGGCTACATTACGAAAATTTATTATCACACAAAATATGTTGACTATGGAGATTGGGAAGTAACCAAAATAAACAAAATCTCTGGTCATACAGTCTATCAATCAGGTTCTTATAGAGAACCAACTGATGCAACTACAAAATATATAAACTGGTCCCAAATTTACAAATAGGAATATGGGCTAATACTACAAGTAAAGGCCTTTAGGAACAAAAGGTCTTTGCTTCATTGTTACTTTTTAAATAAAGGAGCTGATAAGTATGACTTCATCTACTGAGGAAAAATTCATTAAAAATTTTCTCTATGTACTTGTAATTGGTATGATAATAGGAATTGGTTTAGGAGTTCTTTTTGTATCCCTCAATCACCAAGAACATTTAAGTGATGGTACACTTCTCACTACAAAAATAAGCTCTCTAGAATATATTGTTAAGATATTAAAAGTTACTTTCATATCTAGTTTCACGTTTGCAATTATTTATTTAATTTATAAACTTTTTCGATAAAATCCGCATTTGAGGCTGAAACATAACTAAATAGCAGCTTTGAAAAGCCGAAGAATGTTTTGTAAACCACAAAGCCGAACTATTAAGGAACACTTCTTAATAGTTCGGCTTTCGATTGGTTAAAATACTTTTGTTCCAGTCTCCTCCCTCATGAGAAACAGCTCTTTTAACTAAAACACACATAAAATAAAATGCTAACTATAACGCTTCGCAATTTGAAGCAATGGGTCCCATACGCCGTTAAAAGGTGGCGAATAAGACAAATCAATATCCAATAACTCAGGCAATGTCATCTCTGCTGCTAATGCTGTTGCAAAAACATCGATACGCTTATCAACACCTGCACCAACTGCCTGCAACCCTAATAGCTTTTGTGTATTCTTTTCCACAACCATACGTAAATAAATAGGTTGTACATCTGGATAATAACCTGCAATATGATTTGCCTTATGTGTATAAACATCATAGGCTAGCCCAAGCTTGTCCGCATCATTTGATGTAATGCCCGTCATCCCAATTGCTAAATCGAAAAATTTTAAAATGGCTGTACCTGCCACACCTTTAAAATGTGCCGTTTTACCAGCCATGTTAAGCCCTGCAATACGCCCTTGCTTATTTGCTGTTGTTCCAAGCGCAACATAATCATATTCGCCCTTTACATAATTAAAATGTGCCACACAATCCCCTGCTGCATAAACATTCGGAATGGAAGTTTGCATATGCTCATCGACAATAATTGCCCCATTTCCCCATTGCTCTAACTTATCTGCAAATGCTGTATTTGGCTTGATACCTGTTGCGACAATGACAAGGTCTGTTGGATAGCTACCTTGCTCTGTTATAACAGCTTCTACTCGTGTTGCTCCCGAAAACCCTGTCACCTGTTCATTCAACAGTACCTCTACACCATGCTTTTGTGCCTCAGCTAGCACATGCTCAGCCAATTGCTCATCAATAAGTGACATAAGCTGTTTACCGCGATGAATTAAGCGCACTTGCAAATTGCGTGACTTCAATGCTTCTACTACTTCGAGCGCAATATAGCCCGCCCCTAATACTGTGACATGACGCGTATCTTGTAAGCTTTCCAGCAATTCATTCATCTGGGGAATGGTTTTCACTGTATGGATATTTGCTAAATGTGCCCCTTCCCAATCAGGCATCGTTGGGCTAGCACCTGTTGCGATCAGCAATTTATCATATGATACTGTAAAAGGCTCAGCTCGATAACGTCCCTTCACAACCTGTGCCTCAAAATCAACCTTCTGCACTTCATGGTGGATACGCGCATCAATACCACGCTTGCGAAACTCTAGTGCAGAGCGTGCAATTAAATGATCTGGGGAAGAAATACGCCCGTCGATTACATATGGTAGCCCGCATTGCCCATATGAATAAATTTCACCACGTTCAAGTGTCGTAATTTCTGCATTATCTACATTGCGTAAAATTTCCATTGCTGCACTCATCCCAGCGGCATCTCCGCCAATAATGACATACTTCATCGCAATCACTCCTTTTACTTCATATTACCTGAATTGCGACGAAATTGTGCCTAAATTGTTTGTGTGCCTGACACTTTTGGTTTTCCTGTCATCCAGCGCCACAATTTTTCCATCGGTCCCATCTTAAAGAACTTGAAATAAATTACGCTAAAGACAATTTGAATAACGAAAATCATTGGTGCAATAACGATAACATCTTTCGCATTGACAACTTCTATACTCATCGCCTTCATAATAGCTAAAGCAATAAAGCTTTGTGCAATATAATTCGTCAACGCCATGCGTCCAACCTTTGCGACAGGCTGACATAACTTCACAGCTATTGGATTTGAGAAAATCCAAAATGCTATTATTAAGTAGCAGTATGTAACTGGTACTGTCCCTAACGTCATAATTTTCATTACTTGTCCGTTATTGGCCTCAGATGCAAACCAAATCCATAGCATGCTTCCTACTGCAAATGGTAGTAACCCAATAAATAGTAGCTTTAAGTGCTTCACTTCTTTTATATTTTGAATCCAGCCTGCCTTTGACACATAAAAACCTGATAAAAACATAATGAATACTAGCATTGAATCATTGCTAAAAATGCTTGTGACAAACGAATCTGTAGCAGGTACAAAAAGTGGTAATGCTGTTGCGATTAAATGTACAGCTATGATCCCTATTAACCAATTACGAATGGTCTTTAAGCTTGCTTTATAAAATGGTAATAACAAAAAGCCAATCACTGCATAAAAAACTAAAATAGATCCCCAGAAAATAAAAATATGCACAATGCCAATTAACAATAATGCGACTAAACGTCGAACAAAGCGCCATCTCGGCTTATCTCCACGCGCCTCAGCACGTGATGCAAAAATATAAAAACCTACCCCAAATAAGAATGAAAACATAGAGAAAAATTTCTTTTCTACAAAAACATTGATTAAGGAATTAATCGTTTTATTTATGCCTGTAAAATCAGGCATTGGCCCCCCTTCAATTAATACTTGATAACCTGCAATATTAATAAATAAAATACCAAACAAGGCAAAGCCTCGAATAATATCGAGCGATTGAATCCTTTCTTTCGGTGTAACAGATGTACTCATCTATAAGCAACTCCCTTTTCACATGATGTTACACTTACTATAAGTTTTCTATCTTACATGTGCTTGATGATAACCTTACAAAAACCTTAAATAATAAAAGGTGTATGAAAGCAGCCTGACGCACCACTTTTCATACACCTCTTGATTCTTTATTGAAATATGAGCCGTTTAGAAAAATGTATGTTTTTTTTACAAACACTACTCTAAAAAGCGCTAACCTTATTACGTTTTATTCCTCTACTGTCAACTGCTCCTTACAAAACGCCAAAATCATTTCTTCCTCTTCATCTTCTAATGCAAAATCTAAATATTCATTCTCTGCCTTGTCGATAATGAAATAGTTTAAAATGCGCACTTCTTCATTATGATGACCAATTAATACGCGTACTTCAATGCCCGCTTCGGAATATAATTCATCTTCCTCATCAATTGCTACGTCTAATAAAAATTCATAGCGCTTGCCTTCAATAATATTTGTCGGGTCTTTAATTTCTTCAATCGAAAATTGTGTAATATTCAAATTGCTCGCTCCCTTTGCGAAAGATATATCGTCTTACTTTAATGATAACGCAAAATCGCTATGCGTCAACTAGATGACAGCATGGAAGTCATATGCCAAAATAGAGGATAAAGGAGATGAGCAAATGAAAGATTTACTCTATTATATCGATTCAACAATCCAAGAATTTTCAACACAACTTTTACATATTGGCAATGACGGGCGTGATTATGTCGTCTTAGCAAATACAGCCTTTTACCCAACAGGTGGTGGACAACCGCACGATACAGGATGGCTGAATGATGTCGAGGTAGTCGATGTCGAAAAAATTGACGGGGAAATTCGTCACTATATAAATGGGGAATTAACTCTAGGTAAGGTAACAGGCAAGCTCAATTGGCAGCGCCGCTTTGATCATATGCAGCAGCATACAGGTCAGCATATTTTAACGGCTGCCTTCGTCGAATTATTCGATTACGCAACGACAAGCTTCCATTTAGGCACAGGCTTTGTGTCAATTGATTTGAACATAGAGGACATATCGGAAGAACAGCTACAACAAGCAGAGACACGTGCCAATGAAATTATTTTAGAAAACCGTCCAATCGAAACAAAATGGCTAACGAAAGACGAACTAGCTGCGTACAATTTGCGAAAAGATGTAGCCGTTGATGAAGATATTCGCCTCGTTATTATTCCAGACTATGATTATAACGGCTGTGGTGGTACACACCCAACATCAACAGGACAAGTAAGCCTCCTAAAAATTATGGCAACGGAAAAAATGAAAAAGCAAATTCGTGTCCATTTTGTTTGTGGTCAGCGTGTTTTACAGGAGCTAGCTATGCGTAAAACCGTGTTAACAGACGTAGCAAGACAACTAAGTGTACCAGAGGAGCAAGCTGCTACAGCTTTGAAAAAAGTAATGGATACTGCAAAAGCTACAGATAAAAACTTAGCTGAGGTACAAGAAGCATTATTACAATACGAGGCACAAGAATTATTAGCAAATGCACAGCAGCATATCGTGAGCGCACATTTCGAAAACCGCCCTATTCAAGATTTGCAAAAGCTTGGGCGCTTTATTACAAAACAAGATGCCGAAGCTATCGCCCTACTCGCTGCGAGTAACGATGACAAATTGCAATTTGTCGCAGCACGGGGAGAAAACGTTACAGTTAGCATGAAACACGTAGCAGCGGCCGTTTTACCTATTATAAATGGCAAAGGTGGCGGCAGTGATGCGCTTGTACAAGGTGGTGGCGAGCAGGCAATCACTGCTTCAGAACTACTAACACATATGGCCCACGCATTGCAACAATGACCTATTTACAATTGTTTGGCGTTTCCATTCCAACTCTTTGGATTGCTATTTTAGCAACCGCTTTTTTATTATCAATCAAACTAGATGATTGGTTTAGCAATGCTCTATTCATCTATATTATTGTTTGGAAGTTTAGCTATATTTTCCGCTGGGAAAGCATATGGGGGTTGCTGTATTTTAATGGTGGCATAAAAGGGCATTGGCTTGGGCTTATCAGCGCAGGCATTTATATGATTTTATTTGCTGCTAAAAAATATCCATCGATCAAAGAGCAAGTCAGTCTCTCCATATTGCTCTATATGTATACGTTTGAAGCCATTTTCAATGTATTGCAGCTTGATTTTCTATTTGCAGCCATCCAAGGGGCGATTGCCTGTCTCATTTTATCACTGCGTAAAAAGCTGACTTGGCAATGGATTTTACTATTTTTCACAATAGAGCTACTAACTTTGTCGCTACAGCATACGTTAACATTAACGAAGCTTTTCACATTCAGTACACTGCTTTTTATTCTTTTTATAATAAAGGAGAGAAAAAATGGGTAAAAAAATACTATCTATCGCTATTATTGCAGCCGCCATCGTTGTCATTGTGTTCAGTGTAGTAAATGCGATGAACAAAAAGGAAAAACGTGAAAATGCAGATCAAGCGGCTGACTTCACACTTGAAACACTTGATGGCACAAATGTTTCTTTATCTGATTATAAAGGGAAAAAAGTCATTTTAAACTTTTGGACGACATGGTGTCCACCATGTAAAGCTGAGATGCCGCATATGCAAAACTTCCACGAAAAGCATGAGGATAGCGATGTTGCATTGCTCGCTGTGAATTTGACAACCTCTGATTCAATACGCGATGTAGAAAATTTTATCGATGGTTACGGACTCACATTCCCTGTTTTACTTGATGTTGATGGCGAGGTGGGAGAGCTGTATGAAATCATCCCTATCCCAACAACTTATTTCCTTGATGAAGAAGGCAATATCATGGAAAAATTCATCGGTACTTTAGATGAAGAAATGATTGAAAATATTCTTGATTCTTATTAACAACATGACAAACCCGCTGAGAAATCGGCGGGTTTTCTCAATTTATCGACGAAATTTGAAATATATCTGCGCCTTTCTTAATCAATAATAGAGAAAAATGATTAAATCAGCGGTGGAAATGGCTCAATTAAAGAGTGACGCAGTAACTTTAAATTGTATCTGTGGATTCACCAATATCTCTACGACTTTTGGCTGTTTATGATCACTTTTAGCTCTACTATGAGCGATTCTGCCCTACTTATGATCACTTTTCTTCCCGCTATGAGCGATTACTCGATATTATCAGTGATGCTTCTCGAAGATCCTCTTCATTGACATACCCTACATAGGTATGGTAAATTAAATTCAAAGATTGGAGGCGAGCATAATGGAGCATACTGTTGACGACACTACTGCTTGTCGAAAAAGTCATCACCCTGAGTCGGTAAAAAAAGATATGACGACGCGCCTGAACCGCATTGAAGGTCAAATTCGTGGCATTAAAGGCATGATTGAAAAGGATGTCTACTGTGATGATGTCATTACACAATTAGCAGCAACTCAATCTGCCCTCAATAGCGTTGCCAAAATTTTACTTGAAGGGCATTTAAAAGGCTGTGTCGTAGATCGCTTATCAGATGGCGATGATGCAGTGATTGATGAATTAGTTGTAACCATCCATAAATTAATGAAAAAATAAGGAGCGGATTATTTATGCAAAATGTAACATTAAATGTACAAGGTATGTCATGTGGTCATTGTGTGAAAGCTGTAGAAGGAAGCGTTGGTGAGCTTACAGGTGTTGAACAAGTAACAGTAAATCTAGAGGCAGCAACAGTAGCTGTCGCTTTTGATGAAGCACAAGTAACTGTTGAAAAAATTAAAGAAACAATCGACGACCAAGGCTACGACGTTAAGTAAAATCAAGTAGAGTGCTTCTCAGAAGCGCTCTCTTCTTTACAAAAATATATACCCCTATATAGTATGTGAGGTGAGCAAAATGGCAACAACAAAGGAAACGACATTACAAATTACTGGGATGACCTGTGCCGCCTGCTCGGCACGTATCGAAAAAGTTTTAAATAAAATGGACGGTGTAGAGGAAGCAACCGTCAATTTAGCACTTGAAAAATCGGCAATCAAATATGATGCGGATAAAGTTAATATCGCTGATTTAGAAAAGAAAATCGAAGCACTTGGCTATGGTACAGTGAAGGAAAAAGCTGAGCTTAATATTACTGGCATGACTTGCGCTGCCTGTGCAACACGCATTGAAAAAGGCCTAAATAAATTAGATGGTGTGACAACAGCCAATGTCAACTTAGCTTTGGAAAGAGCGACAATCGAATTTAACCCTGCTGAAATTGCGGTAGCAGATATGATTGCACGCGTCGAAAAGCTCGGCTATGGCGCAGCACAGCCTTTGGTGCAAGAAGCAACAGACCATCGCCAGCAAGCGATTCAAAAGCAAACACGTAAATTTATCGCAGCTGCAATTTTTGCACTACCACTACTTTGGACGATGGTTGGACATTTCTCTTTTACATCGTTTTTATATGTACCTGACTTCTTAATGAACCCGTGGGTGCAAATGGCACTCGCAACACCTGTGCAATTTATTATTGGCTGGCAGTTTTATGTGAGTGCTTATAAAGCATTACGTAATGGTAGTGCCAATATGGATGTACTCGTTGCAATGGGCACATCTGCTGCTTATTTTTACAGCGTATATCAAGCCATTTTACACGGCAATTCACACCATGCACACCTCTACTTTGAAACGAGCGCTGTATTAATTACATTAATCTTATTAGGGAAATTATTTGAGGCAAAAGCGAAAGGTCGCTCGTCTGAGGCAATCAAAAAATTAATGGGGCTACAAGCGAAAACAGCTTTAGTCGTACGTGATGGCATTGAAAAGGAAATTCCACTAGAGGAAGTAATTATTGGCGATATTATTTTAGTAAAGCCAGGAGAAAAAATTCCCGTTGATGGCGAAGTGATGGAAGGTAACACAGCTGTAGATGAATCCATGCTTACAGGCGAAAGTTTACCTGTCGATAAAAAAGTTGGCGATTTACTATTCGGTGCGACTGTCAATAATAACGGCTTTATTCGCATGAAGGCAACGAAGGTTGGACGCGACACAGCACTTGCCCAAATTATTAAAGTCGTGGAAGATGCACAAGGCTCTAAAGCGCCAATCCAACGACTTGCCGATAAAATTTCAGGTGTTTTCGTGCCAATCGTTGTCGCAATCGCCGTGTTAGCCTTTATCGTTTGGCTTGTCTGGGTGCAGCCAGGTGAATTCACACCAGCCCTTGAAGTTTTCATTACTATTCTCGTTATCGCCTGTCCTTGTGCGCTAGGCTTAGCAACACCGACATCCATTATGGCAGGCTCTGGGCGTGCAGCGGAATTCGGTATTTTATTTAAAGGTGGCGAGCATTTAGAGCAAACGGGTCATATTAATACGGTCGTTGTTGATAAAACAGGCACTGTCACACATGGTAAACCCGTCTTAACAGATGTGCTATTAGCTAATGGCACAGATGAAAAAACTGTTTTATCGTTAGTTGGTGCTGCTGAAAAGCAATCTGAGCATCCATTAGCACAAGCTATTGTGCAAGGAATTGAAGAGCGTAACATCACATTAGGGGATGTACAATATTTCGAAGCAATTCCCGGCTATGGTGTGCAAGCGACTGTTTCAGGGCAAGCGGTTGTCATCGGTACACGCAAATTAATGGCACAGTACAATATTGATATCACAAATGTTTTATCCTCCATGGAAACATTAGAGGAAAGCGGCAAAACAGCGATGCTTGTCGCAATAAATGGACAATATGCCGGACTTGTTGCTGTTGCGGATACTGTGAAGGAAACATCGAAAGATGCAGTTGAACGCCTTCAAGCAATGGGCATCGAAGTCATTATGATGACAGGTGATAATAAGCGCACCGCGCAAGCAATCGGCACAGAAGTAGGCGTTAACAAAGTCATTGCGGAAGTGCTTCCAGAAGGAAAAGCAGATGAAGTGAAAAAACTACAAGCAATGGGCAAGAAAGTCGCGATGGTTGGTGATGGCATTAACGATGCTCCTGCCCTAGTGACAGCCGATATTGGTATGGCTATCGGAACAGGTACAGATATTGCGATGGAGGCAGCTGATATTACATTAATTCGTGGTGATTTGAACGGCATTGCTGACGCCATTTTAATGAGCCGCAAAACGATGCGTAATATTAAGCAAAACCTATTTTGGGCATTTGCCTACAACACTTTAGGTATTCCAATTGCAGCAATCGGTCTTTTAGCGCCTTGGGTGGCTGGTGCTGCCATGGCATTTAGCTCTGTGTCTGTTGTGCTCAATGCACTCAGATTACAGCGTGTGAAATTGCATTAAAAAAATCTGCCTAGCATTCAAATGCCGGGCAGATTTTTTATTTTAAACCGTGACTTCCTGCTCCTCTTTCTTTCTGCGTTGCTCTGCCGCAGCTATTTCTTCAGGCGTCATTTTAACAATCGCGAAGCCTACATAAGCATAAATAATCGAAATAATTGGGACAAGGAAGTTTAAAATAGCGTATGGTGCGTATTCCATTGCGCCTACACCTAATGTTGCTAAAATGAATACACCACAAGTATTCCATGGGAAGAACACAGATGTTAATGTCCCTCCATCCTCTAAAGCACGTGACAGGTTTTTAGAATGCAAGCCGCGCTTTTCGTACGCTTCTGCGAACATACGTGAAGGTACAACAATTGAAATATATTGCTCTGAACATGTCGCATTTGTCGTAATACACGCCGCAATCGTCGATGCAATTAAGCTACCTGTAGATTTCGCCATTTTTATAATGACATTCATCAAGGCTTTTAACATACCTGAATACTCTAAAACCCCACCGAATGTCATCGCTACAATCGTCATTGAAACCGTATACATCATAGAATCTAAACCACCACGATTAAACAGCTCGTCCACCATTTCATTACCTGTTGCAATAACAAATCCTTCTTGCAATGCCGCAACTGCCTCTGCTGTTGTTCCACCTTGCACAAAAATTTGCAATAAGAAGCCTGATATAATCCCTGCAACTAACGCCGGAATCGCAGGTACTTTAACTGCGACAAGCACGATAACTCCTATTGGCACAAGAAGCAACCAGGGAGAAATAACAAAGCTTTCTTCTATCACTGTAAGCGTTGTCAAAATTTCCTCTGACTTCATCGAAATATCCGCAAAGCTACGTCCCATAATACCAAATACGATGAATGCAATAGTTAAAGCTGGAATCGTTGTATAAAGCATATGTTTAATATGCTCAAATAAATCTGTTCCTGTTAAGCCAGCTGCTAAGTTTGTCGTATCTGATAATGGCGACATCTTATCACCAAAATAAGAACCTGAAATAACTGCACCAGCAATCATTGCTGCTGGAATCCCCATGCTCAAGCCAATCCCCATGCCTGCAACACCAATCGTTGCCATCGTTGACCAAGAACTACCAATTGCTAACGATACGATTGCACATAATAGCATAATCGTTACTAAAAACCATGCAGGCGAAATAAGCTTTAAACCGTAATAAATCATCGTCGCAACTACACCGCCACCGATCCATGCGCCAATAACTAACCCTACTAATATAATGATGACAATTGCTGGTAATGCAAGGCGTATCCCTTTATACATCATCCCCTCAATTTCATTCCATTTGAAGCCATGCATTTTAGCTACAATTGCAGCTGTAATTGTTCCGATAATTAATGGTACATGTGGTCCTTGGTCAAGCTTTACAATCGTAATAACCATCGCAGTAATCATAATCACAAAAGTAAGCACTGCCCACCATGCGTTTATTTCCTTTTTCATCAAAATAACCCCTTTACATCTAAGCTATTTCTCAGCTTAATGTTTAAAAAAACGAAAATCAACGCAAAAAATTTTTACACCTCTAAGAACTTCTCCTTATTTTAGCAGTGAAAAAGCGTTTTCAAGTAGCTTCTATAGGGCTCACTATTTAAAAAAATTATTATAATTCGCTAGGTTGAATGATTCATTATGAGATTGTCATGAATTATTCAATAAATACCATACCCCCCTATGCTATAATTTTATTAAAATAAGGAGGCAATCGATATGAAAAAACTACGACTTAGTTTAGTAGCCATTGTTTTACTTTTGGCTGCATGCAGCTCGAAAGAAGAGGCACATGATGGTCATGCACATAGTAATGGAGATATTCAAGAGGAAACAGCAAGTGCTGAAATACTGCCATCTTTTTTAGATGAACAACCTGAGAATATTCGTTTAACCTATCAAATTGCAGGGCAAGCAACAGAGCTATTAGAATGGATTCCTTGTTATTGTGGCTGTGGCGAATCTGCAGGACATCGCAACAATTTAAATTGCTTTATACAAGAAGTCAAAGAGGATGGAGCTGTCGTTTGGGATGACCATGGCACACGCTGTATTGCATGCTTAGAAATCGCCTTACAATCAGCCAAAATGTATAAAGACGGGATGGAGCTAAAAGAAATTCGCGAAACGATTGACGAAATGTATAAGGAAGGCTATGCAAAGCCAACAGACACACCATTTCCAGCATAATGACACTTACAGCTTTTCGAACAAACTCGAAAAGCTTTTTTACTATATTAAAAAACGGGAAATTCGAATGAATTACATATCAAAATATTACCAACTGGCAATATAGATGTACACGTTCCCTTATTTCAACTAGAGAAAGAAATATATCATTGTTGATGGTAAACCAAAGTGGGCGCTTATATCCTATAAAGCTTTAGAACCTAATGAAAGTTACTTCACTTACTCACCTTAAATTTTGAACAAAAACGTTGAATCCAGCATTTTCAATTTTTCAATGAATACAAGCAATTTTCTAAATAGATTTGTGCGAAAGCGTAGCAGCAGCAACCACATGTCAATAAAGTGAAACTATCAATCGGTTTTTTACAGGCTGTTGATTCCCCTTTCGTTTTCACTCACTATTTTGACGCGGGGTGTTAATATGGCATAAAACGGCCAACAGTAGTCTGAAAAATGCTACGATAGAGAGGGTATCTATCGCAGCAGAAAAACACCATAATTATTTGTGATTTATCTACTCTGATAGATATAAAAAGCCGATTTATACTAAGATTTTTGCTATACATTGATTTTTTTAGTACCCTCTGCGCTAGACTACCATTCAGATAACTTTTACAACTGCTTTGGTAAGTGATTTAAAAAGTTTTGTCCTGCAAAGCCACGCACTGCATCCTCTGAATAATACTTTAATAACTCATTCAATAAATTGGAGTGCTGGCTAGCGTTTTCTAACTGCTGAACCTTTTGATCAATGCCATCAAAATCAGAACCTAAGCCAATCAAGTGTTGACCACCTAGTGCACAAATATGATCAATATGCTTAATTAAATCTGCAATTATCGCCTCTCCTTGCTCAACAATAAACATAGGACAATATACGATATGAATCGGTGCATTTTTTTCTACCATTGCTTTTATTTGCGCATCGCTTAAATTTCTAGGATGTGCGCATAGTGTCTTCGCATTGGAATGTGAGGCAATCACATAATCCGCAAGCTCAAGCGTATCCCAAAAACTCTTCTCACTTAAATGTGAAACGTCCGTAAATATTTGATGTGCATTATTCAGCTGAATAATTTCACGACCGAATGCCTTGACACCTTGCTTCGTATCCTCCTGCACACCATCGGCTGCTTCATTGGCATTATTCCACGTTAGCCCAATGCTCAACACGCCAAACTCTCTGAATAAATGCCACATTTTAATATCACCTTCAAAGAAATCGACGCCTTCAATCGTAAGGATTGCCCCAATTTCATCATCCTGAAGTTGCTCAATATCTGACCAATTTTTAATATGTACTACTTTATTTTCTGGTCGTACAACATGCGTTTTAAAATAATAAATTTGGTGCAATGCAGATTTTATTTTTTCTGCTTTTGGTACAGTAGGATGAATAAAAATCGCAAATGCCTGCACTTTTACATTGCCTTGTCTTAGGTTTTGTAAATTCACATCGAACGGCGCATTTAAGAAATCAAATTCCTTCTTCTCATATTTATAAAGCACATCGCAATGTAAATCAATAATCGGTAATAACATCAAACAATCCCCCTTCATATACATTATGCCGTACATGAAAGAGGATTGCTATTTTCACATATCTATCCAAATTTTAATCGCTGTTGTTAAAATCAGCAGTGCCAATATCATTTGTAAAGCCTTCGTATTCAATGTTTTGCCTACTTTTGCACCTAAAGGAGCTGCAATAATACTGGCGATAACCATAATCGTAGCTGCCGCATAATCCACTTGTCCTGTGATGAGCTTGCCGATACTGCCTCCAATCGATGAAATAAATGTAATCGCGAGACTTGTTGCAATGGTCATGCGCGTTGGAATCTTTAGTACAACGAGCAAAATTGGCACAAGTAAAAATCCGCCCGCAGCACCAACAATGCCTGATCCTATCCCTACAATGAATGCAAGTATGGCAGCCAGCGGTTTATGAAAAGTTACTTGCTCTAACGGCTTATCATCTAACTGTCTTTTCGGTACAAACATCATAGCAGCTGCAATTGTCGCCAGTATACCATAAACGATATTTACACTTCCCTCAGACAAACTAGATGAGCCAAAACTACCAACGAAGCTTCCTACTAAAATCGCACTCCCCATCGTTATAATCAGCGATTTATTTAAATAACCGCCTTTGCGATATGCCCACACCCCCGCAATGGAAGCAAAAAACACTTGTACCGCACTAATACCCGATACTTCATGTGCTGTAAAAGTTGCCAAGCCAAATAATGACGGTATGTACAGGAGCATCGGATATTTAATAATCGAACCACCAACGCCAAGCATACCAGAAATAAATGAACCGATAAATCCTATCGCAAACAATACGATAATAAACATGAGGATTCCTTCCTTCTGTTTGAAAAAAGGAGGCGGTTATTTCTCATGACTACTATGTCATCTTAGAAACTGCCTCCACTATTTTCTACACCTTTTTTATACGGAATATCAGCACATCAGCCTCTTCTGTTTGCTCGACTATTTCATGCCCTCCAGCACTTGTCCACGCTGGGATATCTGCTAATGCTCCTTTATCCGTTACATGTACCTCTAAAATATCTCCTGCTGTGAGTGCATCCATCGCTTTTTTTGTGCGCACAATCGGCATCGGGCAAGCTAAACCCTTTGCATCTAAAATCTTTATATTTTCCATCCTTATTTCCTCCTTTATTTGGGCATCCACGTTTCTTGTGGGCGAATTTGAGTGTCTTGCGGGCGAATTTCACTGTTTAATGAGCGAATTCGGGTATCTTGCGGGCGAATCATTACCTTCGACCTAGACACCTTTATCTCACCGCACAGCGGTTTGGCCCAATTTCCATCTCCGTTTGCTCATCAGCATTAGGCTTCAATTTGCCCATATTCACTTGACGGATTTGCTTATACGCATTCGGCTGTGGCGGTAAGTTATCCGTCACCGTGGTACGGAATTCAGCTGTATCTTCAATATTCAAACCGTGATTTTCTGCAAATAAATCCCCTAAACGCTTCGCTACAGAGCCATCTACATTTAACTCATCTACAATCATAAAATGTGCAGGTAATACGACTAGCTCATCAAGCAGCTCTCGATAACGCTCATACAATGTCGTGCGCAAATCACCCACCCAATCCTCTGCCAATCCTGCCAAATCAGGACGACCAATCGAATCAATAAATAAAATATCGCCTGTTAATAAGTAGCCATCATCTATAACAAATGATGTGGAACCAATCGTATGCCCTGGCGAGTATAATGCCTCAATAGCTACTGAGCCAATTTGTACCTTCAGCCCATCCATCAAATCCTCAAAATCAAAAACCACTTCCTCAGCATCCTTTGGAGGTAAATAATACGTAGCCCCTGTCATCATGGCAATTTGTCGTCCACCTGAAATATGGTCAGCATGCAAATGCGTATCAAAGACATGCGTAATTTTCACATTTTTCTCCTTAGCAAAATCCACAAATATATCTGTAAAGCGTACTGCATCAATCACAGCAGCCTCTCCATCCGCTAGCATCATATAAGATAAGCAGCCTTTGCCTAAACGCACAAATTGATAAAGCTCGCCACCACCTGTTAAATCTCCTACTTTGATTGGCTCAATATGCATGCTCCAAGATTTCATCCCGCCTTCTAAATAAGCAACTTCATGTCCCGCTTCCTCTAGCATTTGAGCAATCATAATTGATGAGCCTTCCTTCGCACATACGACTAAGAGCTCTCGGTCTGTTGGAATCTGTGGTAAGATCTCCTCCACTCCATCTAGCAGCTCAAAATAAGGCCTATTTAAATAAGCAATTTGCTTGCCTTCAATTTTCCAATCCTCAAATGCCTCTTTGTTGCGTACATCTAAAATAAATACGTTCTCATTATCAATAACCTTTCGTGCAACTTGCGCCGCTGTCCATGCTTTTACCATCATCAATTACCCCCACAGGTATTATTTTTATTAAAATTTTTTCTCTAACTCGCCTTGCCACTCCACCATCCCGGGTAACACATTGTAAACCTTGTCGAATCCTGCACTTGCTAATTTTTTGGCTGCTAAATCACTACGTTTCCCTGTACGACAAATAACATAAATCGGCTGTTCCTTCTTTAGCTCATGCATACGTGTATCTAACTCGCCTAATGGAATTGTTTTTGCTCCTACAATATGTCCAAATGCATACTCCACTTCCTCACGCACATCTAAAACAATGCCCTCTGTTAAGCTAAGCAATTGTTCATTTGTAATCGTTTGTGCAAATGGCGTTTCAGCAATTTCCTCATTGGAGCATTTGCGTAAATAATGATAGAGAACATCTTCTTGCTCTATCGTTCCAATATATTGGTGTCCAATCGATTGTGCCCATGCTGCTAAATCAGCTATTGAACCTCGATCCGTTGCCTGCACCTCTAAAATTTGCCCATCGACTAAATCCACCATCGCTTTTTTCGTGCGTACAATCGGCATAGGGCATGCCAATCCCTTTGCATCAATTTGTACATCTGCCTTTATCGTCATATTGTCTGCCCCCTCTTAACAATTCCTTGCCATGCTTGCATCCCATCTGCCATATTCGTTACATCGTAGCCTTGTTCTTGTAAAAATGCTGTAGCCTGCCCACTACGTCCACCAGAGCGACACACTACAATATAGGGCGTATTTTTATTTAGCTCCTGCATACGGAACTCTAACAATCCTAATGGAATATGGTGTATTCCTGGAATATGTCCCTCATGCACTTCAGTAACCTCTCTTACATCAAGCAAATGCAATGCTTCACCAGCCTCCATACGTTGCTCTACTTGCTCTGCTAAAATTCTCTTCATTTTAATCACCCTCTCCACACATTCATGCCACCACGAATATTTGTAATATCTTGATAGCCTAATTTTTTTAATTGCTTACATGCCTGGGCACTACGCATACCACTTTGACAAATAACGAAAATCCTCTGATCCTTTGGCAACTTAGAAAAATCTGTACCGAGCGGCATATTTTTAAATTGCTGAATATGTCGCCCTTTATATTCAGCAGGTGTACGCACATCAATAAATAATTTGTCACGGTCGTTGACAATTGTCGCAAGCTCTTCTGTAGAAATCGTTTTTACACCTTTTGCAGGCATCATCCGCCATACTAAAAAGGCGACAATCACTGCGAAAATAATAAAACCCGTCATGTTGATACCCCCTATATAAACAAATTGACATGCCCTTGCTCAGCATCCGCCAAATAAGCAGCTACACCTGCATAGTGCACACCATCTAAAAGCTCCTCTTTTTGAAGCCCTAATAAATCCATCGTCATCGTACAAGATACAAGCTTAATATCCTGCTCCTGCGCCATATCAATAAGCTGGGTCAATGTTAAAGCATTATGCTTTTTCATTACATGCTTAATCATTTTTGGCCCCATGCCGAGCATTTGCATTTTCGATAAACCAAGCTTTTCAGCACCACGGGGCATCATACGTCCAAACATTTTTTCTAAAAAGCCTTTCTGCACTTCGACAGACTGTTGCTTACGCAAGGCATTAATACCCCAAAACGTATGAAAAATCGTTACTTCATGGTCATAGGCAGCTGCCCCATTGGCAATAATATACGCCGCCATCGCCTTATCATAATCTCCACTAAACAAGACAATCGTCGTCCTTTTCTTTTCCATTGTCACCCTCCACATACCCCTATAGGTATTATTTTTTATAAAATAGAAAGCCGCGTGAAACTAACGGCTTTTTACTAATAAACTAACTGCCTCTTGAATGGATGCATTGACTTCCTCTGTATTATCGCCAGCCTTTTGCACACATTCAACGAGGTTTTCACTCACTATGACACCGATTGCCCGATCTACACCAGAGCGTACCGCTGACAACTGTGTAATGACATCTCGGCAATCTTTCCCTTCCTCCATCATACGTAGAATACCACGCAACTGTCCCTCCATGCGTTTGATGCGATTCATTACTTTTTGATCATATGTCACTATACAGCACCTCCAGCCATTGACTTATTGTTGATGTCACCTATAATATACCCCATAAGGTATATTGTCAACAAAAAACTTAAGAGGAGGATTTTGATGAAAAAATTTTTGCTAGGGCTTGTTCTATTATTGATTTTAAGCGCTTGTTCTAGTGCTAGCTATGAAACGATTTCATTGGATGCTATTGCTTCCTATATAGAGCAAGGTTATGAGGTTGTAGATGTTCGTGAGCCTATTGAATACGGGGAGGGGCATATTCCTAATGCGATCAACCTGCCACTATCTTCATTACAGCAAGGTCAGCTTTCCCCATTGGAGCAGGGACAAAAATATATTATTATTTGTCGTAGTGGCAATCGTTCACAGGTTGCAAGTGATATTTTACATGAAGCAGGATATTCCATCGTCAATGTATCTGAAGGAATGTCTTCTTGGACAGGTGAAGTAGAATACTGAAGAAAAAGCTGTATGAAAAGTAAAAAATACTACTTCTCATACAGCTTTCACTATTTTACTCATGATTAAAATCTTTTTGACCCTCTACTTAAAGTTATACGCTGTCACAATCGGCTCTCGCTGCTTCATACAAGCAAATACCTAAAAAGACGTCTGCAACATTTGTACAAGATATATTATTCATTCACAATGATTTCATTCACTAGCGCACCATGCTTCTGCGCTCGATTAACGATTTCTTGCACAGTCGGATAATCTACTAACCCTGCTTGTAAAAGCGTTATGGTAGATTCATCATTAAAGATGAGCATAATCGTGTCCTCACGCTCACGATCAGTTGTTTTTTTTGTATAATCAACTTGGACAATTTCATTCCATTCATATTGCTTTTTCCCTTTTAGCCAATGCGAGCTTTCAATCATATCTGTTTCGATATAAATATAATGTTTTGTTCCACTAATAAATAAAAATAAAAACGCAATAATAGCAAAAACGCCTAAGCCTATTTTAAAAGCTCGTTTTTTCAAAAAATACATTGCTACTAAGCTCGCAACAACAACCGCAAATGCCGAAGCATATACAGTTAAGCTCCCTGGTAGTGGCACAAAAACAATTTTATGTACATTATCATAAAATGTTATTGCAATAACAAGTGGTGTAAAAATTACAATAATTGGCGCAATCAATGCAAGTGCAATCGCAAATATTACATAAATTGTTCTTTTTTCTCGGTGTACCATCCTAATCACTCCATCTCAATTCATTGTATAGTTCATATACGAATTAAAGACACAAAAGTTTCAGAATATTAAAATATATGGAGTGAAAGGAAAAATTATGGACTAATGTAGAACAATTGCTGTCTAACTATTTGCCAAGCATTACTTAAACATATATATGGCCCCAAACAGTAAAAAAACCGTAGGGAAAACCCTCCCTACAGTTCCTTTAGCTCTACTGTTACAATCTCTGGCAAATTAAAAATACGATACGGCACAATACTATTCCCCAACCCGCGGCCAACAACCATTGTTGTCTCTTCACTCTCATACGTTCCAGCCGTATATTTAGGGAAATACCCCTGCCCTGGAGCAACTAGGCCGCCAATAAACGGTAGACGAATTTGTCCACCATGTGCATGCCCCGTAAAAACAAGATCAATAGCATTGTTGACATATGTGTCAAAACGCTCTGGACGATGTGATAACAGTAATGTCAGCAAATCCTCTGGCATATTAGTAAGGGCTTCATCCAACATCTCCTGCGTTGTATAGCCCATCAGTGGGTCTTCAATTCCTGCAATGATGATTTGCTCTCCGCTTCGCTCTAGCATCACAGCGCTGTTCGGCAACACTTGTACCCCTAGCTCTGTCAACACCGTATAAATTTCCTGCATCTTCCTCGTTGCTACTTCATGATTGCCTAACACATAATACACATCCGCAATTTCCACAAAACCTCTTACAGCATCCAAACTATTTTCTAAATGATAGCGATTGCTATCAATTAAATCTCCAGTAATGAAAATAGCATCTGGATTGGTAGCCCGTACTTTTTCAATCAGTCGCTCTTGTCCCTTACCAAAAATCGCATCATGCAAATCCGTTACCTGCGTAATACGGTAGCCATCAAAACTTGCTGGCACACGCTCTGATTCATAAACGTGCTCTGTCACAACAAGCCATTTGTTATTCACCTGCAAAAAAATATAAACGACAACAATTAATACGATTAATTTTGCTAACTTTTTCAACCTTCACCGCTCAATTCATTATTAATTATGCAACAGCTCACTTTCAAAACTTGTCCGTTCGCTGAGGACTCTATCTGGATTCAATAAATCGCTGAATCCAGATAAATCATACCACTTTTATTAATGATATTTATATGTTTTGGTATATTTAAATATAATATTTGTGGTCCGTCATTTCGGCTATAGGATCCTCGACTGCTTTCATAATACTCTTCTAATTGCCATATGTCTAACATGACAAGGTTATAAGTCACTCTATTTTCTATTTCAACAATCGATAGTACATTATTTGCAAAGCTAATTTGACATGAAATATCTTTTAACACTTCTTTGCCTCTATATTTTTTCATGATGTTTTCACATTGAATCAAAGCTATTCCCCCCTCTGCATCTTTTGAATGAGTGCTAATAATTCCTCATCTTTAGCTAACGATTTCTAGCTTTCTGAGAGTTATGAGCGATTTTCGACTGTTTATGATCACTTTCCTTCTAGTTATGATCACTTTTTTGCCTATTATGAGCAATCTTCCATTTTCACCAGCGCCATTTATAAACAGTTGCTCGCTTTGTACCTACTGCAACCAAATTCGCTGATTGCAACAACCGCTTCGCTATATGCCGATCTTTCACCCTAATCAACTCACACGCCTCACGATTAGAGATGGTTTCCTTTACAAACATAAACCACTCCTTCAATGTGGCAATATGTGCTTGCTTATCCTGATGCCCACATCTCGAACAGTGCCAGCTAGCCCTTTGATACCGCATCGCAAAGGATCCGCAAACACAGCGTACGCCTGACTTTACTTCGTGTACTTTCACTTGCCATCTTGGAAATAATGGGTAACGTACAAACTTATAGCGCTCGCTTTCAGCTTGGAGCAACGCCACAAGCCTTTCACAATCATCTTTCGTTAAAATTTTAGGAAAACGCGCCTGTTGTTGCGCATAAAATGTAGGGACCATTGATAAAAATAATAGAGGTAAACGCTTTGGGGATTTCACAATTAAAGGGTAACTTGATGTTGTCCAGACGACCGCACCGATTATAGGTATTTCAATACCGTACTGCATAAGCCACTGCTTGAGTAGATACATATTGCGTTCGAGCTGCACTTCGGGGCTTTCGAAAGTAGACGTTATGCCATCACGCACTCGCACTAGCCTCGCGGGATTTTCTTCGAAGGATAATTCACCCGTAATATTTTTGCTTTCAAGTATGAATAGAAAACGTTCTGTCACAATGAGGCAATCTATTTGAAATTTGCTAACTGCCTGTAGTGAAATATCAAATAATATATCCTTCGCTAAGCGGTAATTGTCGAATAACCGCCGAAGTCGCGCTTCTCCTGCATGTCCAGCTTGAATTGCCCTCCATTTCATTTCTACAAATTCTAAGTTATCCACAATGAAACGATTTAACATATATTCTCCTCCTCTTTTCCACAAAGTTATCCTCAAATACAAAAGTTATTCACATAAAAAATAGTAGATTCATAAATAATTATCCACAATTAAAATTTTACGACATCATTCTACAAAAAAACACCTACTTCGCAAAAAAGTAGGCGCTTGATTGTGGATAACTATTCTTTTTTCTCAAGTTTGATCGATAGTTCCTCGCTATGTTCAGATACAGTCGTCTCATCGCCGAAAAGCACAGGCTTCAATAAATCTTCACCAGATCCTTCAGCGAGTGGCACACGTGAACGGTATGCGGCACGACAAACAAGATGCCCTGCAACTGGCGCTGTAATGAACACGAAAATAATTCCTAAAATCAAACGAATACTGACATAGCCATCATGGCTCCAAAAGTAAATAAAGGCTCCTGAAAGGCAGGCTAATACTGATAAAGTGGCGCTTTTCGTTGCGGCATGTGAGCGTGTATAGACGTCTGGCAAACGAATCATCCCAAATGCACTGACGACGCTAATAATAGCACCAAACAAAATCATCAACACCGCCACCCACTCAACGATTTGACTTACGTTCAACGATAACACCCCTCTCAATATATTTAGAAAATGCTATCGTACCGATAAATGCTAAAATACCCAAAATTAAAATCGCCTCTAAAAAAGCTTTCGTATTCAATAAAATTGAAACAATGGCGATAGAGGAAACCAAATTGACACCTATTGTATCAAGCCCAATCGCACGGTCTGGCATAGATGGTCCTACAATTACACGGTAAAGGAGAAGTGCTATCGCAATCATAAATAAAACGAGCGAAATAAGTAAAATTTTCTCAATCATTAACGTGTCACCTCCATAATTGCCCTCTCAAATTTACCAATTGAGCGCAGTAATGTTTCTTTTGATTCCTCTATATCCATTGCATGGATGTAAAACATATCGCCATTTTCTGTCACTTCCATCACAACAGAGCCAGGGGTTAGCGTTAATAGTATTGCTAGCACTGTAATTTCCCAATCTCCGCGAAGCTCTGTGCGATATGTAATAATACCAGGGGTAATTTTTAATTTCGGTGTCATCACTTGATGAATAACGGCGAAGCTCGATAAAGTAAGCTCACGAATAAACAGCATCATTAGCTTAAATACTTTAATGACACGACGCAAATAAAACTGTGTACCGAAAAAGCGATGCATCGCATATAGAATAAAGATTCCGACTAGAAAACCAGCTACAAATGTAGGAAAGCCTGCAGTAGGATCGTCCTTTAATAAAAACCATAGCGTTGCGATAAATAAATTTAAAATAAACTGACCGAACATAGTACGCCCTCCTTCTACTTAGCTCCTAGAATTGCTTCAATATAAATAGCTGGATTTGCTAAAGTACGTGCCGCATCCTCTACATATATCGCAATTCCCTCTGCCCCTAAGCCAAGTGCTACAATACAAAGCGCCAACATCACAAACGATGCCATCGCTGCTTTTGGAATAGGCTTTTTGTCTTCTTCACTGACAGACGTTTCCCCGAAAAATGCTGCTAGGAAAATACGAAGTAAAGAGTATAGTACAATCACACTTGAACCAAACCCTATTGCTAATAAAACATAAAAGCCACCTTCCACTGCCTGCTGACCAATTAATACTTTCCCGATAAAGCCACTAAGCGGTGGAATTCCTGCTAATGCACACATCACAATAAAGTAAATCCAACCGAATAAAGGATAGTTTCGAATTAACCCATTCATATTTTTTATAATAATTTCGCCCGTTAAATAAACCATCGTTCCGACAATTAAAAACAGTAATGCTTTGGCAAACATATCATGAATTAAATAATAAATTGCCCCTGCAAAAGCTTGCTCTGTCCCAACGGCTAGTCCAATCATAATAAAACCAACACCGATAATGACATTATAAGCAGCTATTGTACGCACATCGTGACCTGATAATGCACCTAAACAGCCAAGCACAATTGTAATACCTGCCATCACACCGATTAACGTATGCGTTACATCTGTATTCAATGGGAACATTAGCGTGAATGTGCGGAACAATGCGTAAATCCCGACTTTTGTTAAAAGTGCTGCAAACAAAGCTTGGACAACTGTTGGCGGCGCACTGTAAGAGCCTGGTAGCCAGAAAAATAGGAGCAAACCAGCTTTTAAACTAAAGACGATTAAAAATAAAATCGCAACCGTCGTTAAGACAGGATCTTGCCCTACTTCTGCAACACGCACGGCAATATGTGCCATGTTTAATGTTTTTAAGGTACCGTATAAATAAGCTAAGGCCACTAAGAACATCCATGAAGCCACTACATTAATCAGTACATATTTCAATGATTCACGCAGTTGAAACTTCTCCCCACCTAACGCAACCAGCACATAAGAGGCTAACAGCATTACTTCAAAGCAGACGAATAAATTGAAAATATCACCTGTTAAAAACGAGCCGTTTACCCCTGCGATAAGGAACAATACGAATGGATAAAAATACATTCGTTCATGACGTTCACCAATTGTTGAAAAGGCATAAATTAAACAAATTGCTGTAATAATATTCGCTGTCAAAACAAGAATTATGGAAAATGAATCTGCTACGAATAAAATACCAAATGGTGGCAGCCATCCACTGAAGTCGATTTTCATAATGCCATTTGCCTGTACTTCAAGAAGCAAAATAAATGCTATTATACTAATCGCAATAACTGTTACTAAGCTAACAATGCGCTGTAAACGAATATGATGCCGTAAAAAAACAAGGAAAATCGCTGTAACGATAGGGATAATAAGTGGTAATACAATAATATTATTCATCAGATGATCCCCCTAGCTTGCTGAAATCATCTGTTCCATTCGTGCTGTACATACGGTATGCCAAGACTAATACAAACGCTGTAACAGCAAAGCTAATAACAATGGCTGTTAAAATTAAAGCTTGTGGAAGCGCATCTGTATATGGTCCATCTGATTGACTTAACAGCGGCACGGCTCCCTTTTTCAAGCCACCTACTGACAAAATAAGCAAATGAACTGCATGGGATAAAACAGCAGTGCCTAAAATAACTCGAATAACAGTACGTGAGAGGATTAAATAGGTCGCTACTGCAACGAGAATTCCTACTAATATAACAATTAAAGACTCCATACTATTCATCCTCACTTATACTTAAAATAATCGTCACAAGCGTACCAATAACTGTTAATGCCACACCAGCTTCAAAAATCATCACTGTAGATAAATGCGTTTCACCTAACAGTGGAAAGTTGAAGTAACGGTCCGCTTGCGTTAAAAATGGTACATCGAAAAAAATTGAAACAACCGCAGTTCCTGTGGCTAACAAGACACCAAATGCCGCCACTTTTTTAAAATCAAACGGCATACCCTTATGCACCGTTTCAATATCATATGTTAAATAAAGTAAAACGACAGCCGAGCCGAGTACAAGGCCACCAATAAAGCCTCCACCCGGCGCATTATGCCCTGCAAAGAAGAGATACACACCGAGCGTTAAAATAATGAACACGACCGCTTTCACGACGGTGCGCAAAATAACATCATTAATTTTCAATGTCCGACTCTCCCTTCTTGGCTTTTAACTTAATCAACGAATAAATACCTAAACCAGCGATAAATAACACAACAACCTCAAGCATCGTATCGAATGCTCGAAAATCACCTAAAATCGTATTGACGATATTTTTCCCGCCAGCCAAATTGTAGGAATCCTCAAAATAAGCCGAAATTGGCTCAAATTTTTCGTAATGTAAAACAGTTAGTCCGACAAGTGTCACTGTTGCTCCGACAAAAATCGAAATCGTAGCTTTCGAAAATTTCACTGCACGCGACACATTTTCCTTCGTTAAATCAGGTAAAAACTTAAAGCACAATAGGAATAATGCTGTTGTTACAGACTCTACAACAAGCTGTGTCAACGCTAAATCTGGTGCACGAAAGACAACAAAGAAAAAGGCAACAGAGTAACCAAGTACACCGTTTAATAGCACAGTGGTAATACGTCCTTTTGCAAATAACAGCGCGACAGCAGCAAACACCATAATGAACAGTAAAATAAGCTCATAATACTCCACAGCGGAATCATTTGCTGGACTCCAAACAAATGCATCACTCAATACAAAATAGCCTGCCACAATGGAAACGAATATAACGTAAATATAAATGAAATAGTATGTTAAATTGCCATTCATATATAAACGAGTAAACCAGCCAGATTTCGACTCACTAAAGCCAATGATGCGCTCATAGTAAGCATTTAATGTATACTTTTGCGAGAATAGCTGATACACCGCACGCCATTTTGGTAATGAGCGATATAACAAAACGCCAATAATGATGACACCGATTGTCATCAATAGCTCCGTACTCAAACCGTGTAACGCGCTAATCTTCATCGTCAGCTCATCTGCTGGGAAGGTAGGGTAAATACTTTGCATTGCTGGCGCTAAAATATAGTGCCCTAAAATATTTGGGAAGAAGAAAATTCCAATAACAAAAGCCACTAACACAAACGGCGAAATCAACATGCCGATTGGTGCTTCATGTGGTGGCTTTTCCAAGCGATCTGGTTGAAGCTTGCCGAAAAATGTTCGACCCACGATAATGACACAATAAACGAACGTGAAGACACTTGCCGTCCATGCAACAACTGGGAATATAAAGCCAAAGCTCTCAACAGAAAAAATATTTAACTGCAAAATATCCACTGTTGCTTTAAAGAACATCTCTTTACTTAAGAAACCATTGAACGGTGGTAAACCTGCCATCGACATACTTCCGATAACAGCAATTGTAAATGTAAACGGCATTAAGGCCATCAGTCCACCAAGTCGGCGAATATCGCGCGTCCCTACCTCATGGTCAACAATACCGACCATCATAAAGAGCGCTCCTTTAAATGTTGAATGATTAATTAAGTGGAAGAGCGCAGCAAAAGTTGCCTGCGTATAAATTAATGATTCTTGGCTGTAGCCAAGTGCATGTGCAGCAGAGCCAAGACCAAACAGCGACATAATCAAACCAAGCTGACTAACTGTAGAGTACGCTAGAAGTGCCTTTAAATCGAATTGACGTACCGCATTAAATGAGCCCCAGAACAGTGTGATGATACCAACGCCAGCCACCGTCCAAAACCACACTTCATGCCCGCCAAAAACAGGTGACATACGGGCAACTAAATAAATACCTGCCTTTACCATCGTAGCTGAGTGCAAATAAGCACTAACAGGTGTTGGTGCTTCCATTGCATCTGGCAGCCAAATATGGAATGGGAATTGCGCTGATTTTGTAAAAGCGCCTAAAAGGACTAATAGCATGGCTGGAATAAATAACGCATGCTCTTGAATCATGTCTACATTAGCAATTAATTCGCGTATGCTAAATGTTCCTGCAATCGTATATAAAGTTAAAAAGCCTGCAAGCATGGCAACGCCACCTGTTACAGTAATCGTCATCGCTTTGCGTGCACCAGCACGTGAAGCTTTACGATGGTGCCAGAAGGCAATAAGTAAAAATGACGATACGCTTGTCAGCTCCCAAAATGCATAGAGCACCATTAAATGATCTGAAAAAACAACGCCTAACATTGCTCCCATGAAAAGCAATAAATAGCAATAAAAGTGGTGAAGTGATTCCTTCGTTGATAAATAAAAAATTGAGTACAAAATGACTAAGCTACCAACACCAGTAATAAGCAAGCTTAAAATCATGCTTAGCCCATCTAAATAGGTTGTAAAGCTTATGTTAAAAGAGGGGATCCACTCATAAGTTTTTGTAAATGTTTGTCCATCCGCTATACGAGGGATATATGTAGTTAATATACTAAATAAAACGACTGGTATAGTTAGTACAAGCCAGCCGATATGTACTTTTTTTAGATGCTTATATATAAACGGAATAGCAGCCGCCATTATAAACGGTAAAAGTATTGCAAGTTCAACAATCATACGCCAAAACCTCCCAAATTCAAACTAATGCACTATAATAATGGCTACATAATCTTTAACAAAAGCTTTGCTAAAAAACATATTTTTTATCCATTAATATTTTGACAATTATAACTTAAAGCAATTTGTTACCAATTCACTTGACTAACGGTACAACTCATAGCATAATAGTGTGTCATAAAGAACACAATTATTTCAGTCAAAATGATATTTTAATACACAGTGCCCTTAACAAGTCAAAAATGCATCATATAAGAAAAGTATACAATAGAATATGACAGAATGCACTGTAATGGCTTCGATATTCGCTCATTTATCTAGATTCAGTAGAAAATTAAGTGGCAATATAAATGCTAAATTAGTATTTCATTCAGCAGGTGCTTAGCCACTTGCTGATAAAGCGGTACTCAGTTTAAGAGTACGACGACTGAGTGACCCACACCGTTTTGGCTCAAAGCCTCTAGCGGATGTCACATATTTTGAAATCGTGAATCCGAAAAAATCTTGACTAAAGTTAGCCAGGGCGTAATGGATACTAGGTTTTTCAAAATGGATGACTTGAGTGTCGTGTTTACAAATATAATAAAGAGGTGCAAAATCATCATGAAGCATGTTAAAAGCAGAATGGACGAAAGTATTTTAGTTTGTGTGTATTACGGACTTAATGGTGAACGTCTAATCCGTCGAGGACATAAGCTCGCGACATTACTTGACTGTCCTCTATATGTTTTAACAGTTGATGCCAAGCCAATCGACGCCTTCGATGCAGAAAAATCAGGTTACATTGAGCATTGGCAGCAATTGACGAATGAATTAGAAGTTGAAGAATTTATTATCCGTGATAACGAAAGACTACCAATCCACAAAGTTATTACCGAAGTAGCTATGCAACACAATATTACACAAATTATTGTAGGGCAAAGCGCGCAAAGCCGCTGGGAGGAAATCACAAAAGGTTCCTTCTTAAACGTCTTATTGCGTGAGATTCCATTTGTTGATTTCCATATCGTCGCTGTAAAACGTCCAACAGAGGATGAATCATTTGATATTTACGAAAAGGGTGTTCGCGCTTACTTAATTCGTGACAACGAAGAATATAAAGTAGCCTTCACTTGTCCAAAATTCGCCTCTATTGAAGGAATTTTCTTCAAGGAGATTGGCACTGATTTCGACAATGGCATTTTCAAATTCACTTATGAGCGCAAAATGAATGAATTGGACATCGTCGAAGGGGTAGTAACAAACCCTCATGTCATTCCATTAGAATGCAGACCATCATTAACTCGTTAAACACAATAGGGCTGTCTAAAAAGCAGGCTAGCGCGCCTCTTTTCAGACAGCCATTTGTTGTTTTGTTATTAAGTACTTTAAAGCCTTCGTTTCAATTTTCAAACTCAATTCCTTATTGTTCAGAAGTGATTTTAACTTTTTAGGTAGCCTCTTAGTGTTTTCTTTCTCCTTAACACTTTGAAGATGTTTATCCAATATATTAATATCTCCTCTATTTATCCCCGCATTAACGAACAGTATTTTTCCTATATTGAAAACGATTTATATAGCAACATTCATCGCTTTATCCTTCGGCAAGAAAAACGCCACAAGCAACAAGACAGATAAGCAAGAGACAGCTATAATTGTCGGTGCAATGCCGTATAAATCCATTAGCTTACCTGTTGCAACCGCACCAATTGCCCCCATGCCAAATGATAGACCTACCGTTAGTCCTGCCATCGTGCCAATTTTAGTTGGCACAAGCTCCTGTGCATAAACAACCATTACAGAGAAGCTAATCATAAGCAGCGTACCAATCACGATTAACAACACAAGCACAAGCCATAATGGTACATATGGTAGCACTAAGCAAAATGGTATTGGTACGACAACTGATAGCACAATCACATTTTTACGTCCAATTCGATCGGACAAAGGACCTCCTAAAAATGTCCCGACAACACCGCAAGCCATAAAGATAAAAATAAAAACTTGTCCAACTGGAATCGTTAATCCATACTCTTCCACTAAGTAAAATATATAAAAGCTCGTCATATTTGTCGTATAAAAGGAGCGCGCAAAAATAATAATAAGCAATAATGCCAACGCCATTGTGACTTGCTTCTTCGTCAATGGTGGTAGAGATGAAATCAACTGACGCTTGACCTTTGATAACTTCTCTTCCTCTAGCTGTGCCTTATACCAGCCTGCAATTTTTGTCAGCATCGCAATACCAATTGCAGATAAGGCTAACACAATGGAAGCCCCCTTCATACCAAATGGTAACAGAATAAAAGCGCTAATCAATGGTGCTAATGCTTGCCCAGAGTTGCCTCCTACTTGATAAATTGACTGTGCCAAGCCGCGCTTCGTTCCAGCAGTCATATAAGACACACGTGAACCTTCAGGGTGGAAGATGGCTGAACCAAGTCCTAAAAACAAAACAGCTACTAAAATCACCCAGTAGCTATGCGCTAAAATAAGCATCGCTACACCGATAAAGGAGCTAATCATACCGATTGGTAAAGCGTATGGCATCGGCTTTTTATCTGTAATAAACCCGACAACAGGCTGTAAAACGGAAGCAAACATATTCAACACAAAGGAAATCAACCCTAATTGTGTAAACGTTAACCCTAAACCATCCACTAAAAGTGGAAACATCGCAGGTACAACAGACTGCATTGTATCGTTAATTAAATGGCAAACACCAATTGCAACCATCATTGCATAAATAGGTTGGTTATATTTTTCAGTTGTATTCATAAATTCACGCTTTCTATGCTTGTATAGCATACATACTTTTCGCTCATGCTATGTACTAAGGAGTGATACACATGGACTTAGGCGAGATTAATTTTTGGGAAATGATGTTCCGCACAACGGTTACTTTTATTGCCCTGCTCATTTTAGCTAGAATTATCGGCAAAAAGCAATTGAGCCAATTAACGTTTTTCCACTATACAACAGGCATCACCTTTGGCTCTATCGCAGGTGAAATATCCTCTCAAAAAGAGACTCCTTTTTGGGACGGTATGATTTCCCTTATTTGGTGGTCCATTTTAACCATTTTACTGAGCGCTATTGCTTTAAGATCCTCAAAGGTACGTGTAATTGTTGATGATAAGCCTATTATCCTTATCCAAAATGGTGTGATTTCTGAAAAAGAATTAAAAAAAGCCCGACTTCATTTAGATGAATTAATGATGTTGTTACGTGAACAAAGTATTTTTTCCATCAATGAAGTTGCCTACGCCATTTTTGAAACAAATGGGGAGCTCAGTGTCATGAAAAAGCCATCCTTTACTGGTGCGACTAAAAAGGATACACAGGCTAATTTAACCCCTCCACTCTGTATGCCAACAGGGGTTATTTCCAACGGACATATTATCCATCATAACTTACGTCAGCTCGATTTAACGGAAGAATGGTTACTAAGAAAGCTTCGCAATAAAAAGATTGATGCGGTCGAGCATGTTCTTTTTGCACAAGTATTAGAAGACCACTCTCTTTATGTAAGCTTAAAAGAAAATGCTTAATCTACTTTCATAATATCAATAGGCGTCACCATACCAATTAGCTTTTGGTGCGGGCGACCATGCTCTGTAATCAGGAGCGCTTCATAACGTTGCCCGCGCTCCACCCCTTCTTTGAAGATTTCCTCCGCCTCATAAATCGTCATGGACTTGCTAATAAACTTATAATTTTTAAGCTTTTTTTCATGAAATAAAATATCCTGCAAAGTCACATGTTTTGACCAATTTTCTTTTCCCATAGATGTAGCAAGCCAATTCGTTATACCAACCGTCGTAATCAACCCTTGAAATTGTTGTCCTGTATATACAGGAAATTGCGTATATTTGCGCTTACGAATAATTTTCAGCATATATGTAAGTGAATCTGTTGTCTGAAACATGGTTACACGTTTACGAAATAGTTGTCCAACCAGCTTCGGCTTCGCCAATGCCGTGTCAATTGCCTCGATTTCTTCAACAACCTGTATATGTGGCTCGGCTATAACAAATTCAATTGATGTCCGATGATGCACAATGGCATTGCGCAAATCTGCATATGCACGTAAATCATCTTCATATTTTTGTACAAGTGGATTTTTTCTACGTGCTCTGTCAAGCAGACGATAAAAGGGCATAAACTCTTTTACATCAGCAATTTCACGCAATGTATGATCAATCCGATTAAATGCAGTTATAAAACGATCCGAGTTCGTAGACATTTAGTTCCTCCTTACTCTATATAATTATGATATATTATAGTCTTCATTTTCGGATTTTGAAATATCGTGATTGAAAATACAAAAATACCAGACACCCTTGTTTACATGAATGTCTGGTATTCCACTTTAATTAGAATAAATTTTATGAGTTCATGGTAGCTTTGTATCAATAGTAAATCCATTTATAGATACTTCTAAAACCTAAAAACCTTTGTCCTCTATTTCAACTTTAGAGTTACTCATCATACAATACATTCACTTTAATTGGAATAACACTACATCGAAACCTGTAATGCACAAATACATTTTTTCATTTTTTTGGTATGATATATATAATTTTAAAATTGGAGGTTAAGAAATGCATTTTACAAATAAGAAAAAATTATTATGGGCGAGTATTCTTATTACTCTTGTCTCAATATTTCTAGTATCTTTTCAATCTAATAACTTTGGAGCGCCCTTTCAATTTGTGAGATATATAGGCGATAAAGAGTTACCTACAGCATTTTCCTTATTTAACTCAAGCAATATTACTCAAATAGATTTCAATATACTTTATTTTTCTATAAACATAGCATTAATCTACTTTATATTATTTTCTTTCAATAATATAATTGTTTTATTAAAATCAAATAATCCGTCATAAGTAATTTTTGAACAGGAAAGACCGAGATAGCAATTGAACTATCTCGGCCTCCATTTAACACATTTATCCACTCTTCATGTATAGACCTAAAAATAATGTGTGCCTTTTAAATACAGCGCTCTAAAATTGACCATGAAAAACAGCCAAAACCCATTCAGAAGAAATTTTCCGCCACTCCTTCAACAATACAAGAGAGACTAAAAACAAAGGTTAACTGGCTCAATATACCGTATGTCATGTTACATAGTTACCTCTGAAGAAAAGGAGCCGTCTTAGCTAAAATATTAACTAAAAAATTCCAACAGAACAGTAGTTATCAGTTTTAGTTAGCAATTTGACATACGTATGTCTCTCTTACTATTTATACAACTTCTCCAATGCCTCGCGCATATTTGGACGAATATTTACAGTTTGTCGCATTTCCTTTACAAGCTGCTCTGCACTCTCCAAATCATTCGCTAGCCCAAGCTCTACTAGTACGGCTGTCGCCATCACGCTTGCTCTGCCATTGCCACTACCGCAATGAATATAAATATTTTTTCCAGCCTCATACGTTTCTTTAATACCTGTTGCGCCCGCCTTAATGCTTCCAGCTAAATCCTGTTCAACAATTGGAGAACACATAATTGGACATGTTGGCACTTCTCCGTCCTGTACAGCATTCATACGAACATCATAGACGATATCAATATTTTCTGCTTCAACAGCACCCTTGGCATCTGCTACACCACCAAAGAAAATACGCCCTTTCACTAATTCATCGTAGCTCATTGTCAGCCTCCACTATAGTAAATTTTTGATTTCCTCATATTGTGGTAACGCTGTTAATGCACCTGGTTTGGTTGCTGCTAATGCACCTAATTTATTACCAAAAGCAACACATTCAGTGATTTCCTCTAGGGTTGTAGGCAAACCATAATAATGCACATAGCGCAATACTCCTGCCATAAACGCATCACCAGCACCTGTTGTATCAACTGCTGTCACCTTTTCTGCGGGCACATGAATCGTTTCACCATTTAATATGGCATAAGAACCCTCTGCCCCAACTGTAATTAAAATAATTGGCACAAGTAAAGAATCAAGTGCTTCAATACCATCCTCAATCGTTTCTGTTTCCGTTAAGAAAAATAGCTCCTCATCCGTCAGCTTTAAAATATCCGCATCCTCAAAAAAGCGGGTCACTGTAGCGCGACAAATTGCTTCACTTTGCCAGCGCAATGGACGAATATTTGCATCGATTGCAATAATTGCACCATGCTCCTTTGCTAGCTCTACGGCCGCCACAGTCGTCGCCAGTGCTGTTGGGTGAAACATCGTACCTGAGCAAACATTAAAAATAGAGGCACGCTTAAATGCTTCTAGCTGTAGCTGCTCTCCCGTTACTTGCAAATCGGGTGTTTCATCTATATAATCCTTAAAAATACGCTCGCCATTAGATGTTAAATGCACATACACGCCACTCACACGCTTTTCTGGCACATATACGGCATAATCCAAATTAACACCCTCATTTATAATTTCATTGCGAACGAATTCAGATGTTTCATCATCACCTGTAATCGTAATTAACGCGGACGGTGCACCGATACGGCTAATTCCTGCTGCCACATTAATCGTTGCGCCACCTAAATATTTTGTGAATGTTGTATTCGTTGTATCATCTGCAATGTAATCAACAAACGAATCCCCATAAATAAGAATAAAATCTTTATTTGCCAACCTTCTAACCTCCGACATTTTGCTTACTTTAGATTACCATGAAAACATAGCTATCATAAAGTGTTAAAGTATTTCGATAACTAGAAATCACAGGTAACTTTGATATACTTCTATATAGATGAGAAAGGAAGCGAATACAATGGAAATTTTAATTCAACAAGCACAGGTAAAAGATGCTGCACATATCGCACCATTAATTTATGATGCAATTGGTGATATTGCACATCGTTTAACTGGAGAAACGGAGGAACAAGCCGTATTAGCTACACTAACAGAGCTTATTAAACGTACAGACAACCGTCACAGCTACTTATACACATATGTTGCAAAACAAGAGGATACACTTCTTGGCATTGCAGTTTTATACGATGGATTAACAGCAAAAGAGCTGGATGCCAATTTAGCAGCTTGGTTGCAAGCGAAAAATGCCTCTACAATTATTGATGCTGAGGCACATGATGATGAGTTTTACATCGATACGGTATGCGTCACACCACATGCACGCGGTTTAGGCATTGGTACAAAGCTATTACAATTTGCGAAGGAGCAAGCAATTGCAAAAGGTTATACAAAGCTCTCCCTCAATGTGGAACTGGAAAAAGACAAAGCACGCGCTTTATATGAACGACTTGGCTTCACTATTACAGAGCCATGGACAATTATCGATGAGCCCTTCCACCATATGGTTAAGGCTCTATGAGAAATTTAATTTTTCCTTTAATGATTGTCATTGCATCAAGTAGCTATGGTGTTTTATCGACAATTATTAAAGTAGCTATGCAGCATGGCTTCACTGCGGCCGAGGCGGTTACAGCACAATATATGGTTGGCTTTTTCCTTGCACTTGTGCTGTTTATCGCTACACAACGTTCTTTGCCGAAGCTCAATAAATCGGGTGTTATTTTCTTAACACTCGCTGGGATATTGACTGCTATAACCGGCTCTATTTATGGACAATCCTTGAACTATTTGCCAGCGTCACTCGCTGTCGTTATGCTATTCCAATTTACATGGATAGGTTTGTTTATTGATTGCGCCTTAAAAAAGCGACTACCAAGCCGCGCTGAAGCGATTTCACTTATTTTTTTAATCATCGGAACTATTTTGGCAGCTGGTGTTGTTGACGTCGATTTATCAACGATTGCTTGGCAAGGATGGGTGCTTGGTTTACTATCCGCTTTAAGCTTCGCACTATTTATTCAAGTAAACTCACGTCAAGTTGAAGGAGTCACAATGATTTCACGTACTTTCCTTGTATCACTTGTGGCACTTATTGTAATCATTTTTGCATTAACACCTGAAATTTTATGGAATGGTCAATTATTCGGAGCGGGTCTTTGGAAATTTGGCTTAGCCCTCGGTATATTCGGCATTATTTTGCCAATTTTATTATTTTCCATTGCCGTACCAAAAGTAGGCGGTGGTCTTGCTTCTATTTTAAGCGCTATGGAGTTACCTGTAGCTATTTTAGCCTCCATGTTTGTACTGAAAGAAGCGCTATCCATCCTGCAATTTGTTGGTATTGCTCTCGTATTAATTGGGATGGTCTTACCTTCCTACCTATCAATGAGAAAAGGAGCTGCTCAGAAGGTCGTGTAAAATACGAACCTTCCTGCAGCTCCTTTTATTTTAATTCATCCGCTGAATAGTCATAATGTTCACCAAATGTCTTTTTCAAAAACTGGTGTGCCTCTTGCTTCGTATCATCCGTAATGGATGAATAGACCTTTGCTAAAGCGGCTGTAATTACAAAAACATCATCTGTCAAACCAACGAATGGTAAAATATCTGCAATTACATCAAAAGGTAAAATAAAATAGCCAAGTGCCCCTAAAATAATCAATTTATTCGCCTTTGACATATCAGGGCTTTTCACAGCAAAAAATAATGTGCTCGCGGCATGCATTGTTGACATACCTAGCTTCAAACCCGTTGCCTTTACCTTTGTTAAAAATTTATCATTAGAAAAATACTTGTCCTTACCAGCAATCATTTCTTCTAATTGGAATTTACTCATAGCTAGCCTCCTCATATTTAAAAGAAAAAGTACTACAAAGCCCCTGCAAGTTTGTAGCCCAAATGTAGTACTTGTCTATATCTACGAATCGCCTGAAAAAAAGTTTCAACACTATTGTGCTTTCTGCCCGATAAAAAATAAAAGAAGGAGTGATTAGCGTGTATAAATTTGAAGAGCTTTCATCTACTTTAAGTGCCATTCCAAGCACACATCAGCCCCTCATATTAGCGTTGCAGCAAGCTGCTACAAATGTGAATGATTACCCACCGCGCTCTTTACAGCATTCAAATGAAGCGCTAAGTATCATTGTAAAGGATGTGTACGAAAAAAAGATGCGGCAGCCAGTTGCACATATTGCACTACGCACTTTATTAAAAAATAAAACGTTTATATCCAAAATTCAGCCGAGCCGTATTTATTTATTAATGAATCTCGCCCATCAGATGACAACGACACAAGCAAATTCAAAAATTGATGCAAAAACAGCTCAAATTGTTTTGGATTATATAATAGATATTTGTGGATGGTATTTAAGCGAACTAAAGGAAGGAGAAGGGTTAGCCTTCTCCGCTGTTCATCTTAAACAAAATAGCGAAGATTCTAACGAGAACTTTGAAGCAATGACTCGATGGTTTTTAGTAGCTGCTACTGCTGGTGATGCCAGCGCTCAATACAACCTGGGCGTTCTTTATAATCATGGAAAAGGCGTGACTCAAAACTATGAAGAGGCTGTAAAGTGGTATTCCTTAGCAGCTGCACAAAATGAAGCTGATGCACAATATGCGTTAGGCGTACTGTACGAATTAGGGCTCGGCATACAGCAAAATTATCAACGTGCTGCAGAACTTTATGAGCTAGCCGCTCAAAATGGGAATGCCGATGCACAATACAACTTAGGATCACTTTATAATCATGGAAAAGGCGTCGAACAAAATTATATCGAGGCTGCTAGATGGTATCAGCTAGCTGTAAATCAAGACAATACAAGCGCGCTCAATAATTTAGGCTTCTTATATCATAATGGCACAGGTGTAGAGCAAAATTTCCAACAGGCAGTCAACCTATTTTCCAAAGCTGCTATGGCAGGCGATGCAAGCGCCCAATACAATTTAGGCTATATGTACAGCAAGGGTCGTGGTGTTGCTACTAACTTTAAAGAGGCGGCCAAATGGTTTTTAAGTGCAGCCCTACAAAGCCATACAAATGCACAGTTCCAACTCGCATTGTTATACCGAACAGGCAATGGTGTCGAAAAAAACATTGATGAGGCACTTAATTGGCTACTACTTGCAGCGAACGCAAATCATACAAATGCTCAGTATACACTTGGGCTGATGTACAAGCTACAAAACAACGACAAGCAAGCAATTGACTGGCTCTCAAAAGCAGCAGCTAACGAGCATGTTAGTGCCTGTTATGACTTAGCTATGCTCTACCAAAAAATCGATAGCGAAAACCCACTTATTATGAAATGGTTAAAACGTGCCGCAGTACGCGGAAATGCTGACGCACAATTTGAAATAGGCATTCGTAATTTGCATAATCAATCCTATACAGAGGCACTTAATTGGCTACAAGCCGCAGCCGAGCAACACCATATTCAAGCAGAATATGAGCTAGGATTACTATATGAACAAGGACTTGGTGTCGAGAAAAACTATGACGAAGCCCGTCATTGCTATCGCTTAGCTGCTGAACAAGGTCATATGCTAGCCCAATATAAATTAGGCAATATTTTCGACAAAGGCTTAGGGGTTGACATTGATTATACAGAAGCTGCTAAATGGATTGTACTCTCTGCCTCTAAAGGCTACCCGAAAGCACAATACCAGCTAGCACAAATGTATATGAAAGGTGAGGGCGTCACACACGACTATGCTGAAGCAGCCAAATGGTATCGACGAGCTGCTTTAAACGGTCACATAAAAGCTCAATTCCAACTAGGCATGCTTTACAAAAAAGGACTTGGCGTCGCACAAGACTATACTGAAGCAACATATTGGTTGAAAAAATCAATCCAATAAAGCATTATGGGGGCTTCCTGATATAGCTCCGCTTTCGATACAGATAAAATAACTCTCCATAGAAAAGATGACTACTTATATAACACAAGATACCTCTAAAGCTATTTCAAAATAATTCTATGAAAAATGCTGGGCCTGTGCCCAGCATTTCTATTTCTCCACCTTTAAATCACACTCATCCAACCGAAGAAGCTTTGTTTTATATTTAATTTTATACCCTGCCCATAATAACACAAACAACGGAATCCCAATATATGATACAAGAATGCCATACCAATCGATTTCGTTCCCCATAAATGCTGTGTAATTTTGGCCAAGCACAACAATTAAACAAACTGTCAGTGCAAATAATGGACCAAATGGGTACCAATTTGCCTTATAAGGCAGTATGGATAAATCCATACCTTGTACAACGAATGCACGTCGGAAGCGATAATGGCTATAAGCAATGCCCAACCAAGCAATAAATCCTGACATCCCTGAAGCATTCAATAACCAAATATATACGACTCCATCACCAAAGAAGGAAGCTAAAAAGGCTAAACTACCAACAGCTAATGTTGCAATCAATGCATAAATTGGAATCCCTCTGCGACTTAGCTTCATGAAAACCTTCGGCGCTTTTCCTTCTACAGCTAGCTGCCAAAGCATACGAGATGCCGCATAAAGCCCTGAATTACCCGCTGATAACATCGCTGTCAAAATAATCGCATTCATCAAAGACGCCGCTACAGCAATCCCTAAACGGTCAAACACTAAAGTAAATGGCGATACCGCAATATCCTCAGACAATAAACGTTCATCCGTAAAGGGAATCAACAACCCAATCGCTGCTATCGCTAAAATATAGAATAATATAATTCGCCAAAACACAGATTTAACAGCCCTCGGAATATTTTTCCCTGGATTATCCGTCTCACCTGCTGTTACACCAAGTAACTCTGTACCTTGGAACGAGAACCCTGCTGCAAGAAAAATACCAAAAGTAGCAAGGAAACCACCATGAAACGGTCCATCATTAATAAAAAAATTAGTAAAACCAACAGGTGCCTGCCCTCCTAAAATACCAAAAATCATTAAGAAGCTGATGATAATAAAGACAATAACCGTTGCCACTTTAATCATCGCAAACCAGTACTCACTTTCTCCATAGCTTTTCACAGATAAAAGATTAAAGCTGAGTACAATCACGATGAATAATACTGTCCAAATAGCTGATGAACTATTAGGGAACCAATATTTCATAATCAAGGATACAGCAGCAATTTCTGCTGCAATTGTAATTGCCCAGTTATACCAATAATTCCACCCTAGTGCAAACCCTAATGCTGGATCAACAAATTTACTTGCATACGTACTAAAAGAGCCTGATGTTGGCATATAAGCAGCCATTTCTCCTAAACTCGTCATTAAAAAATACACCATAATTCCAATCAAGGCATAGGCCAACAACGCACCTCCAGGACCAGCCTGTGCAATTGCACCTCCACTGGCTAAAAACAGTCCTGTACCAATTGTTCCTCCTAAAGAAATCATTGTAATATGACGACTTTTTAATGCTTTTTGTAGCTTCGGTGGCTTATTACCGAGCTGATTAATTTTAATATTACTCACTGTATAGCTTCCTTCCTAATTTTAAGACAAAAAAATACCATCACAAGACACTGTGATGGCTACATTCATCCTTAGTTTTTTCTTTGATAGCTCAACACGTTGCCTCAACAAACGTGACAGTTCTGCTCCTTTCGAATGCAGCCCCAGTATGAAGGTTACAAGTTCCTTCACACTTCGGCAATATTTCCTTTCCACTAATTTCATCAATGCTTGCCATTTCCATTAGTGTACTTTTAAATATCGCGACCTCTACCCCAATCAAACTTGAGGTTTATTATTAAATTTATAACGCATACTATCTTAACATAACAATTATTCATTTGCAACTTCAATTATACCTTGAGAATGTATTAGTAACTTTGACATTTATATCAGTAAGTTGCAGCGGTTCGTTGTTGCCAAGCAACGTTCTACTTTCACAGGAGGCACCCTCAACTACCATCGATGCTCCAACGCAGCACAGTTGAGCGGCGAATCTCTTTGTTGCCCACATCGCTTACGGTGCTCATGTACTCCGTACATTCTGCTCCGCACGCCTTGGCGCCTCGACCTCCTTGCTCAGCTGTGCTGCTTCATGTTTCATTCGATTGAAAGCGTTCATGATTGTTCATCTGCGATGGCGCGCCGAGCTGACCTTCGGTCTTTGGTAGTTGGGGCTTCCTTTTTACCATACA
>NZ_PYWN01000233.1 GCF_003049505.1 Metasolibacillus meyeri | reverse complement strand
CCAATCGGAATGAACACGAGCCATTTCCATACAGGTACCCACACAATTTCAGTATGCACAGCGACTTCTAATGGATAAAATAGAGTAGCGCTATTGCCCATTAATAATGGTGGTAACATAGCTAAACAGCAGACGAGCACGATATATAACAGCACCATGAGTACGAAAGTCAGCATATAACCATAGTAAATGGCGCCATTAGACAAGGAATTGATTTTAAGGAAATCAAATGCCCGATTTCCTCGATCAAATGTATAGATATAACAAAAAATCAACACAAAGAAAAAGGCCGTGAATGGGCTGAATAAAATTTGGAATAGTTGCTTGGTGAATAAGGCTGTATGAAAGGGTGTACGTTCCTCTGAATAAGGTAGATGCTGTTCAAGAAGTGTTTGTGCTTTACGCTCCTCTATTTTTAAATGACTTATATTGAGATAGGGAATTGGCTTCAATTCGACGTATTTTTCATACTGCTGAATATACGCCAGTTGCTCGCTTGCAATTTGTAAATCCCCTTCCTTTAATTTATTTAATATTTCTTTTACATATTGTTCTTTTAACAACAGACTTTCCAACGCCTGCTGTTCCTCCAACGTGAGACCGACCATTCGCTCCTTCGTTAACGTAGCACT
>NZ_PYWN01000232.1 GCF_003049505.1 Metasolibacillus meyeri | reverse complement strand
TTAAAAAGAGAAATGGAGTTTCTATGAATACATCGAAATAGATATATTGAATGATTAAAATTACCAAAAAAAAGAATGTCAAAATTTGATTTATTCTAGTAATTTTTGAATTTTTATTGTTAATTAATTGGAAATTAATAAATCTTTTTAGGAAGAAGTGAATAATTAAGTTGCTTAATACTAAAATTAAAAATATAGTTGTTAACCTCATTATATAATCCTCCTCTATAAATACTGATGAATTAATGATGTAAATCATTTTCCAACCTATATATCTATCAATCATGGATTTGTAATGTTTGATTTATTTAATAATTCTTTCAAACGCATTTCTAGAGGATAAATATTTTTTAGGAATCACATCTGATTTTGTGCACAATATCTATTCACACGGGGTTTATATTGTTTTGTACTTGTGAACCTACCATATCTTTAGAAAGCTACCTGTGTTTATATATCTTTATAAGGAAGAAGATGATAATAGTATTTGTATATTATAACATATTATTGATTTGTGTAATTTGTGTTAAACACACAGGCTTATTTTTGTATGTCAGTGTCAATTTTATCGTATTCCTCAATAGATTGTGTAATTTTATTAATTTCATCGGTTGTTCATACAGTATTATCTGTAATTTAGGATAGTGTTAATAGAAGGTTCAATCAATTCTTAACGTGTATTTTGATCAGTATTTGTTATAATGCTAGGCATATTGCGACAAACCAATCTGCTATGATTTTCACTTTGTCTTACTGTAAACTAGCTCATAAATCACTAAACCTTACTAATGATATCTATTCTTTACCACAATTAAAGCTGATTCAAGGAAAAAGAAGGAGGAATTTCATATGCATTTGCAGGAACATCGACTTCGACAAGCTGTGCAAGGGAAAAGTATATTAATTACTGGGGCTAGCTCAGGTATTGGAAGGGATACAGCTTTATTGTTAGCTCGTTATGGGGCACAATTAATCATTATTGGACGTAATGAGGAGCGATTGCGTGAGGTCGCTTTACAGACGGGTGCGCGGATGTATGTGATGGATTTACGTGAGGAAAAAAATCGCCAGCAGCTATGTCAAGAAATCGAACAATTGGATATTTTCATCAATAATGCAGGCTTATCAATTCATCGTTCTATTTATGATTCATTAGAGCGTGCGCATGATTTTACACGAACAATGGGTATTAATTATTTTGCACCTGTGGAGTTAATGCTCCATTTTATCCCATTATTAGATGCGGCACAGGGACAGATTGTCAATGTTTCAACGATTAATACAAAGTTTCGCCCAATGGCAAAATGGTCCGCCTATCAAGCGTCAAAAGCAGCATTTGATACGTGGCTACGCGCTGTTGCACCAGAGGTAAAGCATACGGTTTCCACTATTTATTTGCCGCTTGTGCGTACACCGATGATTGCACCAACGAAAAAATATGAGCGTGTGCCAGCAATGTCCAGTGAGACGGCGGCGAAGCGCATCGCTCGATTACTTTATACGAAAAAGAAGGAGGACAAACCGTGGTGGCTATCATTTCTACGCTTCGTGAGGCCTTAAAAATTAACGCTTTTTTACGTATACCTTTAAGACAGTTAGTAACCGCTATTTTTAAAGAAGGGCTATCGATTAACACATTGCTCGCCTTTTATGCACAAAAGCAGCCACATGCCCCACTTTTTATTGAAAATCATTCAGTGACGACATATGGACAGTTTTATGATGAGCTTATTTATATGAGCTACGCTTTGTATGAAAAGGGCATTCGCGCGGGACAGCATGTAGGCTTTCATTGTGATAATAGTGTTGCTTTATTACGTGCCGTTTTTGCAGTAGAGCGAATCGGAGCAACTGCTGTATTATTGCATACAGGACGCTCAGTGAAAGGCCATTTTGATTTTTTATTTACGGAGGAACAGTTAGAGGAATTGCCACAAAGAGCCGCAGTTAATCACTTTCCACGAAGACAGGGCAAAATTATTGTGCAAACGAGCGGTACGACTGGTGAGCCTAAAGGTGTGCAGAGCGAGGTGCAGACATTGTTAGCGCCATTTCGGGCATTACTGGAACGTATGCATTTTCATACATATCGTTATGTTTATGTTGCAACACCCTTTTTTCATGGGTATGGGCTTGCTTTTTTAAGCGCAACGATTGCAGCTGGTCACACAGTCGTATTGAACAGGCGATTTGATGCAACCTTGCTTGAGGTATATCCAATTGAAGCGATAGCGGTTGTACCAACATTGTTAGCTCGCTTTTGTCCAACACCTGCATTGCGCTGTGTGGTAAGTGGAAGTGCGCCGCTGCAAAATAATGAAGGCTTTGATGCGATTTTATACAATTTATATGGTACATCCGAAGTGGGGTTAATTAGTATAGCAACACCACAAGAGCGAGCATTGCACCGCGACACAATAGGTAAACCAATTGACAAGTTGCATTTGACCTATGAGAATGGCGAGTTGATTGTAAATGGTCAGTACACAGGTGATTTAGTGGAGGAAAAAGATGGCTTACTATTTATAAAAGGGCGCTTGCATGACATGATTATTTCGGGTGGAGAAAATATTTTTCCACAACGGGTTGAGCAAGTAATGCGAACACATCCTCGGATTGAGGATGCAGCAATAGTAGGTGAGAGAGATGTGCGATTTGGCGAGTGCGTTGTTGCATATATCGTTGCAGTGGATGTAGACGAACAAAATATTATCGCCTTTTGTAAAAAGCATTTAGCAAATTACGAATGCCCTAAAAAAATTTATTTTGTGGAGAGGTTACCATACAATGAATTAGGAAAATTAAACCGAAAGGCTTTATCCCGTATTAACAGGCTGTAAGACCGCTACTTCAAAATAGTGAGTGAAAACGAAATAGCTAAGTGGGGGATCAACAGCCTGTAAAAACCCGATTGGTGAAACTACCAATCAGT
>NZ_PYWN01000022.1 GCF_003049505.1 Metasolibacillus meyeri | reverse complement strand
TATCCATAGGCTGATAATTCTTTAGAAGGCAACACCTCATCAATGGGGACAGCTATTATTGTCTTTTGTCTAATCGACTTACTAGGTAGACATAAACTGCTAGAAGATTCAGCAGGAATACAGTCATCACTTTTCAAGTATTTTCATCCTTTCGCTAATATTGTGTTATGCCCATCTTATTCTAGTGGTTGGATTATTGTTAACACTTTAAATGAAATACAGGAAAAGGTACGCAGGATTAGATACTCTAATGTTAAGCACAATGACCATTTGGTGAAGAAAGGAGCTGTTAATGATGGCATGTAAGCATGAAAACAATGAAACGATTTCTATTAGTGGGACAGATGAAACAATCACTATTTGCCGTGACTGTGGTAAGGAGCTTTAAGCCAGGAACGGATATATAACAAAGCGTTGGTATATCAATGTTTTGACGTTTTATTTCACGATATTTGTAAAAAAGCTCCCATCACCATACGAAAAAGTTGAAAATTTTATAAAAACGATGGGCTACTCATATCAAGTTCAAGATGTGATTGAAGCGTATAAAAATAAACATGGAAAGTTTTATATGAGCTATACCATGAAAGATTGTTGTAACAATCTAAAAGAAGAATTAGATATTTTGGTAGCGAAAGGCTATTAAACATAATGTCAATTTGGTGAAGAAAGGAGTATTAACATGCAAAGAGAATATTTTTGTGCCAACTGTGGGCTTTATTACTGGGAGCAATATCCGTCAGCGCCAATTTGTCCAGACGAAAATTGTTCTTCACATAATTCGGAAGATGGGCAATATCGCTATGCGTGTGACTCAATGGGATTTGCTTATTTTGCAAAAGACCACAGTGAAACTATTAAAAAAATTGCTTGGTCATCAGCTAGATATGCCCATGAGAATGCACTAAATCATTATAAGCAACATGGGGTCCAAATAAAATAAGTTAACATTCGAACCATTATACGAAGGGGGCGTCAGTAATGAAATGTGAATGTGGTTCAACCGAATTTCACTGTTATTTTCATCACGTCAGCAAGGGAATTGAGCGTTTTAGATGTTTAAAATGCAATAATCGTTATGAGTTGCAAGCGGAATCAATAATGAAATTGGATTCGCCAGCCTTGAGCTTAGATGAACAGGCTTGGCAAAATTTTAGAGCGAAAATCAATATTATCTAGCACTAAACACAATGACCGAACGAGGTGATATTTTGAATACATTAATTAAGTATGAACGAAAAGCACGTTATAAAAGTTTGCGCAAATTAAGAAGAGCGAGGGACGCTGCTAGTAAAGCAATTAAAGTAAAACCGAGTGCATGGACGCTAAAAAGAGTTGAACGAAGGTTTTATGCTGATTTAAATTCAAGTGAAAAAACATTAGCACTATTAATATATAGAAAAATGCCGAAAAATTTAAGACCATCAAAACCACTAATTCCAAGAAAATGAAAAAGGAGAGAAAAAATAAAATGAATTTTAACGAATATCAAGAATTAGCTGCAAGAACAGCAAATGAACATGAAGGCGAGCTAGTAAACTATGGATTAGGCATTGCAGGAGAAGCTGGGGAGGTTGCTGATTTAATTAAAAAAGCAATATTTCATGGACATACCATAAATAATGTAGAAGTGAAGAAAGAGCTAGGGGATGTATTGTGGTACTTAGCAAACATTGCGCGGTTGGCAGGCTTAGAGTTAAATGATATAGCGCAAGCCAACATAGACAAGCTTAAAAAGCGTTATCCGACTGGATTTAACAGAGAAGCAAGTATTAACCGTAAGGAGTGATAAACAATGGAACAAGAACTTTTAGAGCAACAAACTATTGACAGAGTATCTCAAATAGCAGCACAGCAAGCAATTAAAACATATGAAGAAACAAAAGCTAATGTAAATGCGCGTGAATATAACAAACGTCTATACAATGCAAAGTTACTACTGAAGCATTATGACGAACTAAAAACTTATGTAGAAAAAGTAGATTATAAAGCGAAAGTATCTGTTCCTAAGTTAATGATTTCAGAAAAAGAAAATATTATAAATTTAATAGAGTTTGGTGGGGACATTGTAAAATCAATCAAACAAACATCGCAAACTACAATAGCAATGATACAGTACCTTGATAGAGCATTGGACACATTAGAATATATTTATAAACAAGAAAATAATGCACGAGATTTTGAAATAGTTAAAATGTATTATTTCGAAAAAAAGAAAAGTGACATAGTTGCAGAGCGTTATAGTATTAATAAGCGCAGTGTATACAAAATAATTAACAATGTTGCAGAGAGGTTAGCTATTTTGTTGTTCGGCATTTATGGTATAAAGCTAGAATAGCTAGGGCGTTTTTGGGGCAACAATAGGGCATACATTTCATGCTATAATGATAGTGTAGGAATTTCATGAATGCATAGGAGCTATCCATTTATTTTGGATAGTTCCTTTTATTATGCATTTGAAAGGATGAAAGAAATGCATACTACAACAGAACGTAACCAACAGTTACTTCAATTTATCGCTGATGGCGAACTAATGAAGTTTTATAAAAGCAAAGAATGGAGAGCGTTACGTAAGAAAGCTATAAAGCGTGACAATGCAGAGTGTCAGCATTGTAAAAAGCTTGGAAATGTAACTACACGCAATACAATCAACGAGCGTGGTAAACCAACAAAAATGGACGTCAATCATATAAAGCCTGTTAAGACACATCCGCACTTAGCACTTGTATTAGATAACTTAGAATATTTATGCGTCGATTGTCACAACAAGGCAGATGGCAAAGACGAAATGATAAAGCGATATGGACAAACAAATAAATTCACAAATGATGAAAGGTGGTAACAAAATGACCTTTGAGGAAGCTGTAGAGCAAGAATACACAATTCTTGTAGCGAATGCACAAATAGCATACGAGCTAAGGAAAAAATATAAAAAAGATATATTTAAAAGCATTGGTATTGGCATGATGTCAGAAAAACTTTACGGGCTAACAAAATTATATGTGGATCAAAAACTTTACTTTGATAATTACGATATGTTAGAGCGGATGGAGCGAGCAGTAAAAGCAAAGGTGATTTATGGTAATGTGCCAGATACAGAGATTGTGAACGATTATTGATTAAGGCATATGGTCATTGCTTTCAAATGTAATAGAAAGGTGGTAATGGAATGACCTTCAATGAAGCGTTAGAGCTAGATAGGATGACAATATTTGTTGCAGATATTAAAACGGCTAGAGAATTAAAAAAGAAATATAAAAAAGTTGCGTTTAAAAGTATTCGTTCACGTAATTTAGATGCATTAAGGTACGTATATATTGACAGGAATTTATGTGCTGCTTTCCCAGAACAAATAAAGAAAATCACAAAAGGTGCGTGGAATGTAGAGTTTGGTAGAGTGCCAGATACAGAGGTTAAGAATGCTTATTAAAAATGGTGGATGGTCATTTGATACAGATGAAATAAATGCTTCAATTACAAAAGGTGAGCGTGACATGCTCAACGCTTTTAATAAGTATGCATATTGGCGTTACAAACAGATACGTGACTGTGTAAACACTCGTAAGTGCAAGCATATGACTGTAGACAAAGTACGTGGACAATTGATAGAGGAAAGAAAATTAGCTCTAACAATCAAAGTGTTGCGAATAACGAACGAAGAAATATTTTACATCATTGATTACGCAGACAAGCATTTGAAATATATAAAATAGACACCCCCCCTTAAAAAAATTCGACTTTTATTTAGGGGACTGTTCAACGGGAGGGGTTATGTACTCGCAAGTTTTTTTGTCTTTTCTCGCGTAAGGGGGGTGGGGGAATGAATAAAAGGAAATTAAATGCTATCAAAAAAGAACTAATGAAGATAGCGAACAAAGATAGTAATGTAGAAATTGAGAAAGTGGAGCGCTATATAAATTTAGTGGAAATATACTATATGCTGGATGAAGCAATTACTGAATTTGGTGTAATGATTACGACTGAAAATGGTTCACAAAAATTCACGAAACCCAACCCAGCAATCGCAGAAAAGAATAAAATTAATGCGTCAATCATTGCGCTCGGTAAAGATTTAGGTATAGATAAACCACTGAATATACAAAATGTAAACAGTGGCAACAGCAACAGTAAAGCTGATTTAACTTAATATGCTGAAACAAAAATACGTAGAAGAATATATTAAACTTTACCGAGAAGGAAAAATTAAATTTAACAAAGAACGTGAATTATTAATTGAATACTTGGAACGTGATGTACTGTCACGTGACGATTTATATTTTAATGATGAAATGATTGAGGATTGTATAAAATTCGGGGAAAAATGGTATTTCCCATTGAATGTTTATCAAAAATTCTTAATTGCTTTCATCTTTTTATTTTATAAAAAAAATGACCGAGTTTTTTATAGAAAGTTTTTATGGATGTTAGGGCGCGGTGGTGGGAAAAACGGTTTAATAACAGTGGTCTGTAATTTTCTGATTAGTGATTTACATGGCATAAAAGAATACAATATTTCGGTTGTGGCAAACTCGGAGGACCAAGCGAAAACATCCGTAGAAGAGGCGGAAAAAACAATTAAAAGAAGTAGCGTTTTAAGTAGTTATTTTAAAGCTACAGCTACAAGAATAATTTCGAAATTAACTGATAGTGTATTTACTTATCGGACATCTAATGGGAATACAAAAGATGGTTTGCGAGATGGGGCAGTAGTATTTGATGAAATACATTATTTTGAGACAAATAAAGATGTACGTGTGCACATTTCGGGATTAGGGAAAAAACCGAATCCGAGAGAATTTTATATTGGAACAGATGGCTATATTCGAGATGGATTTTTAGACAAATTAAAAGAACGTGCAATGAATGTGCTAACTGGTAAAGCTAGAATTAATGCTATATTCCCTTTTATTTGTAAGTTAGATGATGAAAGGGAAGTTGACAATTCAGAACTATGGGAAAAAGCTAATCCGATGCTATCAGAACCTAGAAGTGAGTATGCACAAGGGTTATTTGAAACAATTTATGAAGAATATGACGACTTAGAGGAAGACCCTTCAAATCGTTCTGAATTTATGACAAAACGTATGAACTGCCCTGAAACAGACTTACAAACATCTGTAGCAACATGGGAAGAAATCGAGGCAGCTACTAAAGAGGAAATACCAGATTTACGAGGGCATGAATGCATTGGTTGTTTAGATTTTGCTAGTATTCGAGATTTTGCAGCATGTGGGCTATTATTTAGACCAGAAGGGAAATATGCATTTAAAACACATTCATTTGTTCGTAAGGAATTTGCGGACATTTTTTATTCTTACTCTAAAAAACGTAAAGAAGATGATGAAAAACGAGTAATAGCACCTATTCGCGAATGGAAAGAAAAAGGGCTACTTACTGTTATTGATGAGCCAACAATTAACATTGAGCACATAGTACACTATTTTGTAGAGGCTCGAAAAGAATATCGAATCAAGAAAATTATTATTGATAACTTTAGAGCAGATTTAGTACGAACTGCTTTAGAAAATGAAGGTTTTGAAATTGAAGTTATTAAAAATCCGAAAGCAGCAGATGCATTATTAGCGCCAAGAATAGAAACAGCATTTGCTAATAATCAAATTATGTTTGGTAATAATCCATTAATGCGTTGGTACACTAATAACGTACTTGTGGTGACAAAAAAAGATGGGAATAAAGAATATACAAAAAAAGAGCCAATTCGTAGAAAAACAGATGGTTTTGACTGTTTTGTAACTGGGATGTGGAGAGCAGATGAAATATTAGTTGCCAAAGTTATTACAAAAGAAAATGTAAAACGTGCTATTAAGACGTATAGCTATTAGGGGGTGTTGAAGTGGGATTATGGCGTTGGGTAAAGTCATTTTTTAAAAATGGTGAATTAACGAGTTTAAAAGATTGTTACCATGAACTATCAGAGGAATATTACTATAAAAAATTAGCTATTGAAACATGTGTAAATTTAATAGCGAATGCTTTAAGTAGGTGTGAAATAAAAACCTATAAGGATGGCAAAGTATTTGTAGGGAATATGTATTATGCATTAAATGTAGAGCCTAATCAAAATCAAAATGCGACTGCGTTTTTTCATAAGGCAATTCGAAAATTTATTTACGATAAAGAATGTTTGATTGTGATGGAAAATGATAATTTTTATATAGCAGATAGTTTTGATGTAAAAGAATATGCTTTCGTAGAAAATGTGTATTCGGATATTGTTATTAGTGGTTACGCATTGAAAGAATCGAAAAAAGAATCAGAAGTAATTCGCTTGAAATTAACAGATGAAAACATTTTAAATGTTATTAATGATTTATATACTTCACATGGCAAAATGATTGAAGCTGCTAAAAGTTATTACAAACTAAAGAATAATAAACGTGTATTAATAACTGGAGATTTTTTAAGAGCACAAGATGATGAAATACAGAAAGAAATAGATAACATGTTTGAAACACAATTGAAAAATTGGTTTGACCCAAACAAAAAAAGTGTAGCTTTTCAATTGCAGAATGGTTATGAATTTAATGATATGTCAGATTCCAAAGCAGGCTTAACAATCGACAGTAGAGATATTAGTAATTTAGTAGATGATATTATAAATTATGTAGCAATGGCTTTTCACACCCCAAGAGGACTCCTAAAAGGTGATATAGCAGATTTAGAGGGGCAAGTGGAAAGCTTTATTATGTTTGCACTAAAACCAAATGCAGAAATGATGGAAGATGAATTTAACCGAAAAGCGTATACAAAAGAGGAATATTTAAACAGGACATATATGAAAATTGATACATCAAAAGTTAAAGCTTCTGACATAACAGATATAGCACCAGCTTTAGATAAGTTATTTGCGATTGGATTCACATTGAATGAAATATTTGAAGAAATGGGGCGTGAAAAAGTAGATGAACCTATTGCAAACATTCGACACATAACTAAAAATTACCAAACGATTGAACAAGCATTGAAAGGGGGTGAATGACAATGAATAATGCATTGATAAGACATTTTTTAAATTATCAAAATGAGGCATATATGAAACAACTAGAAGAAATTGAATATCGTTTCGAGGCGAATCATAACGCAGAAAAAAAGCTAACTGAAATTACAATGTACGGTATTTTTGCTTCTTCGATGTGGAGTGATACAATTTCAGCAAAACGGGTAGCACAAGTTTTAGAGGATGCAAAAGGAAACGATATAATCATTCACCTTAATAGTCCAGGGGGCGATGTGTCAGAAGGCATTGCAATAGCAAATCGACTACTTAAATACTCTGGCCAGGTAACAACATATGTAGATGGTTTTGCATGTTCGGCGGCATCTTTAATGCTTATGGTATCTGATAATACGGTTATGGGTGTTGGCTCAATGGTTATGATACATCCTGTTTCTACATTTGTTTATGGAGATGAGGACGCATTATTAAAAGAAGCTAAAGTTTTAGAAAAAATGACACAAAGCGCAATTGATATTTATATGCTGAAAGCTAAAGTTGAACGAGATGAAATTGCAACGATGGTTAGAAATGAAACGTGGTTTACGGCACATGAAGCGTTGGCGATTGGATTTGCTACAGAGTTATCTGAACATGTCCAACAACCAAAAGAAAATAAATTAAATGCGGAGCAATACAAAAATAATGTGCTGGCAAAGTTTATGCAACATAAACCAGAACAGCCATTACAACAAAATACTGTATTAAATAAATTCAAGCGCGGCTCAAATGAGTAGGCGTTTTTATTTTGAAAAAATAAGGAGGTCATTTTAATGACAATTAAAAATTTAGATAATGAACCAAAAAAATTCAATATGGAAGAGCAAATAGCTGGCTTAAAATTAGCATTTGAAAATGGTGATGCAACGGAAGTCGCACAACGAATCGTTGAGCAGTATATGAATAATGCAGCTTACTATGAAGACATGATGAATACCACAATTCGCGAAGCAAAACGTGCAACAGAAATGCAATGGGATGAATCAGTATTAGCATCGCGTGGTGTTCGTAAATTAACAAACGAAGAGCGTAAATTCTACAGCCAAGCAATCGAAGTAGAATCATTTGATGAAGTATTAAAGTTAATGCCCCCAACTGTCTACGAGCGTGTATTTGAAGATTTAGCACAGGACCATGTATTACTATCACGCATTAACTTTTCTCCGTTGGGAGCTACAACGCAATGGGTTTTACGCAAAGAAGGAGCTACAACGGCATATTGGGGCGATGTGTGCGATGAGATACAAGAAATGGTTGACAGTGGATTCAGAACAATTGAAGCAAAAGCGTACAAATTAAGTGGTTTTCTAGTGGTGTGCAAAGCGATGTTCGAACTTGGTCCAGAATGGTTAGACCGTTATGTACGTGCAATTATCGCAGAAGTAGTAGCAACAGAGTTGGAAAGTGTCATTGTAAATGGAAATGGAAATAAACAACCTATCGGAATGATGCGCGATATGGATGCTCCTGTAGTTAGCGGCGTGTATGCAGAAAAGTCAACTGTAGAACTGGTAGCATTTACTCCGTTAGAAGTAGGGAAGAAAATTCTAGCTCCATCAACACGTGGCGGAACACGTGATGCACAAGGCGTAGTGTTAATGATTAATCCATTTGACTTCTATGATAAGTTATTCGCATACGGGGTTAAACAGCGTGACGATGGCGTATGGATGTTTGGTAATTTCCCTGTACCAGATTTAGAAATTATCAAAACGCCAGCAATGCCGTTAAATAGAATGGTTAGTGGTAAACCAAAAGACTATTGGTTAGGGGCGGGAACAGCAACATTAGAATCGTCAGACCATGTTCGTATGATTGAAGACCAACGATTATACTTAACACGTCAATTAATCAATGGTCAACCATTAGACAATGATGCATTTACAGTATTTGATATTACTAATATAAGTATTGACAGCGACCAAAACAACGATGAAGGTAACGAAATACCAACACCGTAAATAAGGGAGGGAACACATATGGACAATATTTCAGCAAGAGTTGTAAATGAATTTAACGAAGAACAGCACAATAACCATCATTATAAAGCAGATGACGTATATCCAGCAGAAGGATATGAAGCAAAGGAAGAGCGTGTATACTTTTTAACGGGTATACATCCGAAATATAAAAAAATCTTTTTGGCAGATGTAACGGAATTTAAGGAACCAGCAGAAAACGAGGAAAGTAAGAATGATTTGGGAGTAGAGAAAAATGATTTTCCTAAGCATCTTGGAGCGGGGCGTTATGAATTGTCAGATGGTTCAAAAGTAAAGGGGAAAGAAGAGGCTATTAAAGCGGAAAACGCATTGAAAAGCGGTGATTAATTATGGATGAATTACTCACAGGTTTAAAAAGTCGCCTGCATATTACGTGGGATGATGAAGATACGGACTTAGAAAAAATTATAAAACGAGCAAAGGCTTACTTCAAACGATTGACGGGTAAGTCTTTTTCTTTTGGTCCAGAGGACGATGAAACCGAATTGCTGTATGAACGGTGTAGATATGTTTATAACAATGCTGTGGATGAGTTCGAACTAAATTTTGACAAAGAATTAAAGAGGTTAATACTCGATGTGGCGTTAGAAAAGAGAAAAGAGGGGTGAAAATGGCGAACAAGAAAATTCGTGATAAGCTGAACGATGGTTTTCTACAATATGGAAAAAAGGAAACAGAACGTTCGGAGCGTGGAAAACGGATTGGAGAAATATTCATTCCGCTTGGAAAATTGGCTTTTGAAGAAATGACGTGTCGCGATGAAGATTATTCATTTGCCCACTCGATGAACAGCATCTTATCTTTAAAAGTACGCACATTATATCCACCAAACTTAAGAGGAATTAGTAAAAATAAGCTAAAAGTGGTTGTGAATGAAATAGAGTATGACGTAATAAAAGTTGATAAAAATAAAGAAAAATCATACTTATACTTTCTTTTACAGGAGGTGGGTACGTATGAGCAGAACGAAACAGAAAATGAATCAACAAATTGATGAAATGCTAGCAGCATTAAAAACATTTGATTTACTAATTTTTGAAGATGAAATAGCCGAAGATGAACAAGAGAGATTTAAAAAAAATGGACATCATTTTTTTGTGTATGCAACTGGTGACTTCATAAAAAATGATGATAAAAAAACACTCACACAAGATATTGCTATTTATTATTATTCTGAAAACTTGCCTGACTTGGACGAACGCATTATTGATATTGTCGAAGCGCTACCAGAAAATAAGTTATTTACATTGGTGCGTATAGGTAAACAACGATTACAACGGAAAGATACAGATAGTTTTGTTGATCGAATTATCTTTATGTATAACCGAACTATCGTGATGCAGAGGTGTATAACATGAGAGCTATGATTGAATATGGTGATATCACAGGTTTAGAAGAAAAAATAAAGTCACTGCCGAATGATGCTGAAAGTGTAATAAATCGTATTTTGCACACGAAAGGGCTAGAAATAGCAACGCACGAAATGACAAATTTAATACCTGTTTCCAAAAGAAATAGTAAACATGCTAAACATAGTAAATGGTATGCATTCGAAACACCGCATTTACAATTTGTTTTGAAATCCAAAGGCGGAGCAGCTAATAAAAAAGGTAGTTTCGGCTACTTGGTTTTCCCCGATGAAGGTAGGGGACCAAGTAATTTAATTGAACAGAATTTTAGTGGTCGAGCGATGCAAAGAGCAACGCCAAAAATATTACAAGAACTAAGCGAAGGCTTAGATAATTTATTAAGGGAGGGCTTATAATGCCAGAACAAGTTATTGAACAGTTTGACGCATGGAATATCAAGAATGCTTCAATTCAATTTAAAAAAGGAGGTGTACAACAAACAGGAACGAAATTTGGTTGCGTTGGTAGTTTATCAGTGGAGCCAGAAACAACGATGTTAACAAAACGTTGTGGTCGTGCTGTACAAAAGGAAAAAGCGGTAACAACAAAATTAAATGTAACAGTGAGTGCTCATATTGAAGTGGCTGTATTACGTGACATTTTTGGACTATCGAATGCGGAGTTAAAAGATGGCGTATACAGCTATGGAGCTAATTCTATTGGTTCTGATTTTGTATTTACGGCAGATGTAGTAGATGATTTTGAAGAATTAACAAAATTAATCGCGTTCCCTAATGCATCTAGCGCAACAGGTATGACGCTAAATATTGATACATCGCAGGAAGAACTAGCGATGGTCGAACTAACATTTAGTGCAGCAGCCGATGTAAAAAATCAATTTTACTATGAAGCAATTACAGCCGAATTAGAAGATGAAGAAATAGCGGAACAATGGCATACGCAGTTTAATCGAGCATTGGTTGAGCAAGTACCCACGCCTTAATAAAATTAAGTATTTAAGAAGTGCCTTATGCAGATTTTGCATGAGGTGCTTTTTTATTTGACTAAAACAAATGGAGGAATTTGTATGAAAATCGAAACAGTGGAATTAAGCGAAGTTGAATTTGTGGAAGTTGATGGGGGATGGGAAAAGAAAGTTGTTAGTACAAAAAGGCATCCAGCATTTTTAACAAATGCGGCAATTAAACGTGGCTATGATATGGGAATTTTAGAATCGAGTTTATTTGAGGATTTGTTAAAAATTAAAGGGCTGGAAATATTGTCTAAAGAGCAAATTGAAGGCGTAGATGAGGAAAAACAGGCATCTGAATTTATGGAGGTATTGGATGAGCAACGAATGCAGTCCGTAATTTATCTTGGCGTACTAGGTGCTAATAAAAATTTAGGTTTGACGTTTGATGAATTTTTAGAACTGTACCATTACCAATTAACTGATACGACCAAAATTTATGCAAATTTAATCGTTGGTCTTTTAGCAGGCAATAACGAGTTTGCTACGGCTTTACAAAAAGAAACGAAAAAAATTACTAAACCGTCAAGTCAAACAGGTCAAAAGAAAAAAAAGCACCGCCGCTAAAAGTGCAACACGTAGAAGACCGTTACACACTTTATGTACTTTTAGCAAATATTGACGCGGAAACATTCTGGAACGCACCAGTTGCTACAGTAGAGCGCATCTATGACAACAAGCTGGCGTTTGATGGATGGCGCAATGCGGAGGTGTAACCTTGGCGAACAATAACAATAATGAAGTGAGAATAACCTTCAAAGCATTTAATCAAGAGTTTAACAATGCAGTGAAGGGCATGAATGATGAAACGAAAAAATTGCGTCAAGAAATGAAGTTGCAAGAAGAGCAGATGAAACATGGTTCCACCGAATCAGAAAAGTTAGAAGCTAGTTTAAATGGATTGCAAAAAATATATGAACTTACTCAAAGGAAAACGGCTGAAACAGCAGCCGCTTTAGCACGTGCACGCGACCAATGGGGGGAAAACTCCGTTGAAGCAAAACGTTATGAAGAGTTATTAAAACGTGCGCAAATCGCAGAACAACAAGCAGCTAATGCAATTACAGCAAAGCAGCAAGCTTTAGAAAGAGCAAGGCAAGCACAAGAAGACCAAACGAAATCTTTGCGTCAATTGCAAAATTTATTTACAGCTACAAATACATCTATAGAGGATTTTTCAAACGTTCTAGGACGAGATTTGACACGTGCTATTCAAGCGGGTACAGCCAATGCTAATCAATTAGATAGAGCGTTTAATCAAATTGCTCAAACAACACAACACTCGGCAGTAAATGTACAAGAATTGCGACAGGTTTTGTCGCAGCTAGATAGTGGCGCGAGTGTTGAAACGGTACAAAATGGGTTACGTGCATTAAATAATGTGACACGTACTACAGCAGATGAAATCAAGCAATTACAGCAAGCTATGCGTTTAGAGCAAGAACAAATGAGGCATACAGCCACTGAATCCGATAAATTAAATGCAAAATTGAGAAGTTTAGAAGCGATTCATGCTGCTATGCAACGTGAAACACAAGAAACAGCAGCACAGTTACAAGCGGCAAAGGCGGCTTATGGAGAAAACTCTAGGCAAGTACAACAACTAGAAGCTCAATTACAGCAAGCGCGTATTGCACAGCAGCAAATGGCGAACTCCATGACGGAAACGCGCCAAGCAGTACAAACGCAAGAAAATGCTTTTAATCAATTACGTGCTTTGTTTCAAACAACAGGGCGCTCTTTAAACGATTTTACGGATTTGTTGGGTAGTGATTTAACACGCGCTATTCAAAATGGAACAGCGAATGCAAATGATTTAAACAGAGCTTTTGATCGCATTGCTCAATCAGCAGTAGGAGCTGGCGCAGATATTAACGAAGTCAGACAGGTTTTAGCGCGTTTAGATGGTTCAAATATAGAAGAAATTCGAAGAGATTTAGAGCGTTTAGGCGCAGAGACAGAAGAGGCAACAACAAGCATAAGGGATATGGGTGAGGCGCTAGCAGGCGCGGCGACAGCAGCAATAGGTATGTCAACAGCAATCAGTGAATCATTAGATGCTGCCAGTTTAAATACTAAAATTGATTTAACATTTGCTGTGTCTGATGAATCAAAAGAAAGTATCAGACAAGTAACGAGAGATGTACAGTCATTTGGAGTAGGGGCAGAGGAAGCACTAGAAGGCGTTAGACGTCAATGGGCTTTAAATCGAGATGCAACAGACGAGGCAAATGCCGAAGTGGTAAAAGGCGCTGCGGCTATAGCACGAGCGTATGACGGCATCGACTTTATAGAGCTAATTCAAGAGACGAATGAAATAGGAAAAGAATTAAAAATATCAGACCAAGCAGCACTAGATTTAGTAAATAATTTATTACGTGTCGGTTTTCCCCCAGAGCAGTTAGATATTATTGCAGAGTATGGACAACAATTGCAACGCGCGGGATTTGAAGCAAAAGAGATACAGGGCATTATGGCTGCGGCTGTTGCTAGTGGTAGTTGGAATATTGATAACTTACTGGATGGTCTGAAAGAAGGTCGTGTTCGAGCAGCAGAAATGGGCGTTGAGCTTACAACTGGAATGAAGGACGCTGTACGTGAGGCTGTAGGAACAACCGAAAAAATATCTGACGAACAATTATCGGCTATGCAAAAAGGCTTGGCGCAACAAGAAGCTGCTTTATCAAAGTCATTAGATAACCGAACAAATGCAATAGCTAAAAGTCATAGACAGCAACAGAGTGCTTTAGATAAGCAATTAAGTAATGAATTTAATGCAGTATCAAAAAACTATGAAAAACAACAAAAAGCATTAGAAAAATCATTAAGTGCTAGTTATGATGCGACTGTAAAAAATTACGAAAAGCAACAAAAAGAGCTTGAAAAATCACTTGAAAAAGAGCTTCGTGATTTTGAAAAATTATCAGAAGAAAAAATAAAAATCATTGATAAAGAGTATTTAGAAAAAATGAAGTTGATTGATGAAGATAAATACAATCAACTGAAAGCGTTAGATGCTCAAATTGATGCATTAAATGCTCAAACAGATGCAGAAGATAAAGCGATTAAACAGAAAGAAACTGCTGAAAAACGCGCAGAACTAGCAACAAAAGCGCGCAATGCGAAAACAGTTGCGGAACGTCAAGAAGCAGATAAAGCCATTCGTGATTTTGAAGAAAAATTACAATTGGAAGCGACACGTGAGCAACGTAAAAATCAAATTGATAATTTGAAATCTCAAAAAGATAACGTGAAAGAAGCCTCTGATGCTCAAAAAGACGCGCTCAAATCTGAAACAGATGAACGTAAAGAGCAAGTAAAAGAGCAAATAAATAACGAAAAAGACGCAATGAAAGAGCGTCACAGCGTTATTAAGGAAGATTTTCAACAACGAAAGCAAGAGGAACTAAAGGCATTAAGTGAATCGAATAAAGCACAAATAGATGCTTTGCGTGAAGTGAATCAAGCTCGATTATCGTCATTGCGCGAAGAACATAATGCACGTAAAAACGCATTAAGTGAACGGCTGTCTAATGAAATGAATGCGGTACGAGAAGCTCATAAGGCAGAATTAGATTCATTTAAAGAGATGAATAAAGAAAAATTAGAACTAGCTAAGAATCCACCAGATAGCGCAGCCGTTCAAGCGGTATTTAATCAACTTGAAGGTTTCGGGAGAGCGATAGCAGAAGGTGGAGAGGAAGGTTCAAAAGCATTTGAAGACATGGTGGCGTGGCTAGCTAGTATAGAGGATGCTACGTTAAGAAACGCCATTGGAACAGAAATTTTCGGTACGATGTGGGAAGATCAGGGCGAACACATCGTGAATTCGATTATGAATGCAGACGAAGCTTTAGCACAAATGGAAGAAACGCAACAAAGTGTAAATGAACTTCAAGAAGGTTTTGAGGAAGATCCTTATATTGAAATTGCCAATGCTATCAATCAAATTAGAGAAGCCCTAGATCCGTTAATGGGTGTATTAGCAGCAGTCATATCACAAATTGCTAATTTTGCAGCTAAAAACCCTGAAATAACTTCATTAATTGTAGGCGTTGTTGGTGCAATTGGGACGTTAACTGGAGCATTTTTTGCCTTATCGCCAGTGATTGGGTTTGTACAAAAATTATTCGGTACAGGTGGACTTTCATCTGTTTTGAGTAAGATAGGACCTGTCATTACAGGATTAGCAACTAAAATACTACCAGCTTTACGAATTGCATTTGGTCTACTAACTGGACCAATCGGAATGGCAGTAACGGTAATAACGGTAGCAGCAACGCTAATTATAAAATATTGGGAGCCAATATCTAAGTTTTTCTCGGATTTATGGGAAGGAATCAAAAAAATATTTTCTGACACGATTACAGCAATTTGGGATTTTGTGAAGAAATATTGGGATTTGATACTTGCTGCCATAACATCACCCGTAGGCGTTGCAGTTAAATTTGTTAAGGACAATTGGGAAGATATTAAAAAAGCAACAAAAGATATTTTTGATAACGTTTGGTCCACTGTTAAGGGGACATGGGACAAGATATACAATGCTATTAAATCACCAATAGAAAGTGCACGTGATGCAGTGAAAGACGCCATCGAGAAAATAAAAGGATTTTTCAAATTTAACTTTGAATGGCCGAAACTTAAAGTACCGAAATTCAGCTTAAAGGGTAGTATAAATCCACTTGATTGGTTTGGAGAAGGTCTACCTAAAATTGATATACAATGGCACGCAAAGGGGGCTGTTTTTAGTAAACCTACTTTATTTAATACAAGCAGAGGATTACGAGGTGTAGGGGAAGCTGGACCAGAGGCAGTATTACCACTTAACGAACGTGTATTGGGAAGTATTGGGGATGCGATATTTGCAGCATCGGGAGCGCAACAAGCTGGACCAACAAATATATATAATTACGAACGCATGATGGAAGGTGCAACATTTAATATTCGCGAGGAAGCAGATATTCACAAACTTGCAAGAGAACTATTCACTATTCAACAACGAGATAGAAAGGGGCGTTAAAATGAACGACATGAGTTTTAAAGGCATTCATTGCAGTACGATGGGGTTAGAGGTCATGGACACCGAACGCCCCTTGTTTGGTGAATTTTGTGACGAGTATATCAAGTTACCTAAAATAAATGGTGATATTGTTATTGGTGATAACAGTGAATCAGATATAGAATTGAGAATACAATTTTTAATTACACCACAAGAAGGGCAATCATACTACGATGCATTACGCGCTATACGTCCTTATTTTAAGTCAGCCAATAAAGAGCAATTAATATTTGATAATGACCCATCTTATGCATACATGGCTAAGTTAACAAATGTTGATACAATTGAGCAAATAGTAAATGAAGGCTTATTTTGGGTAACATTTAGATGTTCACCTGATATGGTGGTGGTGACATGAGCTATACTATCAATGTTTTAAATCCATCGCTTACAGTTGTTGGTACGCTAAGTAATATAAAAAACGTGGAAATATACGAAGTAATAAACAATCAATATATAGCTGATGTTGAAATAGTTGAAAATACTTTTCCATCATTTTTGCAATATCCGAACATGTTAGAAATAGACAATGACTACTTTATGATTGCTGATATAGACAAGCAACGCGACAATAGTAAGTCTATTAAAATATCGCTAGAACATATTAGTTATAAGCTAAATAATCCTTCTCTAGCCCCGTATATTCCTGTTGATGAAAATGGCGAGGCAATGGAAGAATTTTATGAAGGTGACATATATCAAGTCATATCACAAATGTGGGACGGCATAAATCAATTTACGATTGGAACAAATGTAGCAGGCTACTTTTATTACAGACCAAGCGCAAAAGGCGGCAGAAGCCGTATACAAGAGTTCGCACGACAAAATGGCTTAGAAGTAGAGTATAACAAGTTTAATATATATATTTGGGGCAGACGTGGAGCTAATAAAGGATTGGAGTTGCGCGTAGGTGAGAATGTGCGTAGCGTATCACAAAAAATTACACTAAACGATGATTTTTATATTGAGTACGCACACGAAGTAGATATTATAGATTTTTCTAAAATGTCGGGGCATTATCATGTTGCTATTGCTAGTGCGGATATTGGCGATACGGTGCGCATTATTGATACAGATTTAGCTATTGATGCATTGGAGCGTATTGTAGCAAAACGTTATAACCCGATGTTTAAGCAAATCCCTAAATTAGACGTTGGGCAAGTGATGCGCGATATAGTCAATGTAATAAATGAAAAAGATGAAGATAAGGAACAAAAGGAAGACCCAGCAGCAAACTATTTTTTGCGCACATGGCAAATTGGTGATGTCAATTGTATGGAGTTGAGCGGTATAGAACTGGATGAAGACGAAGTATTACCTGATGGTATTTCAGCTAACATCAATTACTATATACAAGGCGAGAAAAAAAGTATGTCACTCGCTGTTAAATCTCAATACAGTAATTATTATGTGTATATTGGAGAATGGTATGAAGATAATACTTATGTAGAATATCAATTATCTGATGTAGCCAGTTCGATAGGCACGTGGGAACTACCCAAGCCAAAAATGCAGGCAATTAGCGTTACTGTAAGCGAAGTGCCACTAGAAAGCTATAATCCAGCTCAACACAACTTGCGCGACTATGGTATTAAGTTTAACAAAGCCTATATTGAGCCGTTACGAGAGTTTAAGGTTGGGCGGCATAATTTATTGGCATCCAATACAACAGTTGATACAGAGGACGGAAATATCGAAATAGACGACTTCAAGCATACTATTAACTACAACCTTATGGAAGAAAATGCAGGTGTCAAATTATCATTAAATCGTGAATATAGCAACTATAAAACTTATATCACTATTTATAATAGTGAGGGTAACACTACAACATATGATTATGACGCAATAAAGGACCAACTAGCAAATTGGAAACTACCACGATTGAATGCTGAATACTTGCTAGTGACTGTGCAAGAAAAATCAAACGCAGAATTTGATCCAGCACAACATAAACAAGTACACTATGGCGTGAAATTTGAACAAGTTCCCATTGCGCCACTATATTCATGTAAAATCGGGGCAGTAGAGTGCTTAAATTTAAGCGGCTTTGAGGTAACTCCAAGTCCAGCATTAAATGAAATACAATGCGAAATATTTTATGAAGAATTAGAAGAGCTAGAAGGTTTAAGTATTACCCTAAAACGTGACTATCGCACTTACAAAATATATATCACAACCTACGACAATAAAGGTGTAGCGACCAGTAGAGAATATGACAGCATTAAAAATTGGACGTTCCCACGCAAAGCGGTTATGTATATGTACATTGAAGTGTTAGAAGTTGAGCGCGGAGAATTTAATCCATCGCAACATAGGCGTGCACAATACGCTGTACGATTTACACAGCGAGATAATGAGCCACTAGACCCTTTAGGGCCACAGGATTATTTAGAGTACGAGACTGTGACAGCAGGAGCAGCAACATTTATGTTTGAAAACACATACGATAAACTTATATCTGTCGTTACAGGAATCGGAATGTATGATGGCACTCATGTAATTAAAGAAACTTGGACAGCTATTACAGAAGATGAAAAAATAATCGGCATTGAAATTGCGTTAAAAAACAATATCAATAATGAGAATGTAAAAATAAGTGTACAAGCAGTTGGTAGAATTGGGGTGGAAGAAAATGTTTAGTGGAGGAAAAGGAACGGAGAAAGACCCATTTATTATCGAAACTGCCGAAGATTTGATGAATGTACGTATCAAAAATATGGAATATCCTTTTTATCATTATCGACAAAATGCTCATATTGATTTAACTGGTGTGGAATGGTTACCAATCGGCAATCCAATGCTTGGAAGCCCAACTTTCATGGGAAACTATGATGGCGGTGGCTGGAAAATCAGAAATTTAAAAATGGTCACAAATATTTATTATGCAGGTTTATTTGGAGTGTGTACCCAATCTGCTAAATTAACTAATATACACATTGAAAATGCTTATATAGAGGGAACTGCAAGTATTGTTGCAGCTATACTATCATCTGTGTTGGCAGATTATGTAATAGTCGAAAATTGTAGTGTAGAAGGTAAAATATACGTACCATATAGTTATAGTAGCGTAGGAGGATTAGCGGTTTCGTCTGGGAGTGAACAAAATATAAAGATTAACAAATGTTATGTAGATGCAGAGTTAACAGGTGATTATGTTGCAATGTTAATGACTTATCCCCAAGGAGATATAACGAACTGTTTCACAAAAGGACAAATGTTTGCAGCACAGGAAGATTATGCAGAACAACATGGAATTGTAGGTGTGATTCAGGGGAATGAAGCGAGATTAAAAAATTGTTATAGCATAGCAATGTTCAGTAATAGCGCCAAATATGCTAAGAATAGTCTTATTAGTATGGATAATGAGCAAGAGTTGCAACCTCAAAATTGCTATGTAGATGTTGAGAGGTATGGAACAAATGATGGGTGGATTGTAGGTCTTGACTATTACGGTGCATCACAATTTGTCAGAGGAACAGACAATAAACTTTATCATAAAAAGCAAAATCAAATCGGAACGGACTATAGAGGCTCTCCACATCCAAGCGACCCGAATTATAACCCAAATTGGGGAAATCCATTCTATGATGCAGAGCCAATAAGTGGAGATAGTTGGTCAGAATTTTGGACAAGTGTTTTAGGAAATCCGGATTTTACGATAGCTCGTACAACAGCACAAATGCTGACAAAATCGAATTATCAAGGCTGGGACTTTGAAAACGTATGGAAATGGGTTGAAGGTGACTACCCACAATTACGCTTTCCATTACCTCATAAAGTGAAGAAATGTAAAGCGATGAAATTAGGCGCATTACTCACAGGAAGGAGATAAACATATGAGCATAAATAATAAAAAGTTAATACGTGACGCACTTGGTAGCCCTATTCCTCAAATTTACGACGAGGGAAAGGGTATTTTTATTGCCTCTACAGGCGGTACTGGTGATGCGTCTAGTATTGATTTTACAAAGATAAAACTAATACGTGACGCGCTTGGAGGGGTGATACCACAATATTTCGATATGATACAAAGTAAGTTTGTACCAGTGACCATTGAAGGAGGGGGAGGTGGTGGACAAGGAAAAGACGGTAGCAAGTGGTTCTTCGGCGAGAATGAACCAGATAATGGTGGGGGCGCAGACGGAGATTATTATTTGCAGTCGAATGGTAATGTGTGGAATAAGCAAAGTAGTGTATGGGTATTCACAGGGATAAATTTGCAAGGAGACGATGCAGATTTGACCGAGCTAGAACATATAGTTACCGCACACTTGGACAAAGATGTGTATACCGCAAACGGTGTACATGGACTAAAAATAG
>NZ_PYWN01000231.1 GCF_003049505.1 Metasolibacillus meyeri | reverse complement strand
TCTAATTTAAAAATGTCAATTCCTAGCAGTGTGAAAATTCTAGAAAAAAATCAAGGTTCCTGCTTAATCTACCACTTTTGAGGGATTTTTTTCAACATTCGAATCCTTTTTCTCTAAATCAAGATGTTTTATTTGGTCCTTTAAATCTTGATTTTCTGCACGCAATTGCTCAAGTTCAAACTTCAAAACTTCCATATCGGTATTTAATATTTCATTTTGCTGGTCTAACTCAATGCACTCTTGGTCTAATTTCTCTGCTATTTCCAAAACCTCAGTTAGCTTATTTTGAGATTCCTCAGCTAAAATCTTCAGCTCCTCATAGCCTATGCTAGTTTGTTCATAGGTATTAAAAGTAAATTCAGCCAATAGCTTCATCAAAGCAATATCAATTTCTTTCAATTTCTCATTATCTGATACCCTACTTTTAAAAGGCACTAAGATACGTCGCTTCGAAATAAAGCGTAACTGTTCAAGTTTAATAGTACAAGGATTAGGCATATTTCCGAAGTCCTTATCACGAGCTGGTAAACTAATATGGTAAGATAGACTATCATTATAAATGCTAGGTGAACTTGTAATTGGGGCAACAATTAAATCATTACCAGATTCAGCTAATACAATCGCAGGGTGATCATACGTTAATTCATTACCAAAATGCCCATAAAAATCGATATAAAGAATGCTGCCCTTACTATATGCTTTTCTTAACGAATGTTTAGGTTTTTCTTTAAGTAAAGTTTGATTTATGTAATTTGAATACCCCATAATCCAACGAATTCCATCTTCTAAAGGCTCATCCAAATACTTCTGCCCAAAACGTCCCTGACATTCTAATAAAGTTTTTAATAGTTTTACTTCATCAGATACTCGTTTTCCATCACTTTGCGTAGTACCAGTATGTTCATCTTTTTTTATCAACCCTTTAAAATATTCCCTATGTTGCATAATTTCACCTCCCACTATGTTTTAGTACTAAAGTCAGGAATTCCATTAAAATTCCCAAATAACGGAATAGAAACAAGTATAAAACAATCTTCTTTAGAATGTCATTAATATAGAACAATTAATGGGTGGAGTTCTGTATATTCATACCGACATATTTAGTTGACATAAGACCCAATAGGGGAAGCTGACCCTTTTCTAGGGGGACTTTTGCATAAAATCCTGTATATTCTACGCAAAAAAAGCAAGCCAATTGGCTTGCTTTTTCCATT
>NZ_PYWN01000230.1 GCF_003049505.1 Metasolibacillus meyeri | reverse complement strand
TTGGACAAAATGATGCAGTTAAGTCCATCCGTTTTAAAGATTCCTTTAGTTGCTCCTTATAGGGGGTGGCAAGGTGTTACAGTACACAACGATTTAATATACGTATTTACAGATAGAGACGAAAATTTTGGTTTGGAAAACATTATTTCTGTTTATACTCTTGATGGGAAATTAGTTACAGAAAAAAGAAATGCATATACAGGAAAAGACCCAATGGGTTTATTTATGTCATTCGGTGATGCTAATACTATAGATGGTTTTATTTATGCGACCGTCTATAATAGTAACAGCTTAGGGGCTAGTCCGTGGATTAGTAAAATTGTAAAGTACGAACCATCAGATCTATCTATAATACAAGTTTACGAAATTGGGCAAGGCACAGCGGAGTCGGTAACTAAACATAACAACAGTTATTGG
>NZ_PYWN01000229.1 GCF_003049505.1 Metasolibacillus meyeri | reverse complement strand
TCACTAGCGTCGCATAAAAGCTGATTGAATTTTCTGTTTTTAAGCTTGTTCCATTTGGAGTAAAAAGAAAGACGATTAACTAGAGGTAGTAAACATCCATTTTTTTACTATAACCTTTGACTAAAGCGACAGATACGTTGGAAACCTTAGGGGACGGTATTTCCTCCAATTTTACGCAACCAAATGCGTGCGGGTTTCCATAAAACTGCTTTTAAAAAACGACTGATTTGTAAATACGTCCGTGTGCTTTTTGTGTTTAACTGAGTTAGTACATTCAAACAGTAGGTGATCATTGCGATGTACACTTGGTTATGAACAGCTCGCTCACTTTGACCATAGAATTTTTTGATATTCAAATGTTGTTTCATCCATTTAAAAAACAGTTCAATGGCCCAGCGTGATTTGTAAAGTTCAGCGATTTCATCTGCACTTAAATCAAAGCGATTGGTTAATAGGTGCAGCTCATTTCCTATAGTATCAAGCACTTTGATCAAACGGAATCCATTTTCAGCCCGATTTTGTGTGGTGCCAATCACGACCATTTCATCTGATAACACCGAAGCGTTTTCGGGCAATGAAAATGTTTCGAGCTTACGCACAACCGCATTTTTACGCAAGCGAGAAACAAAGAAATAGCCTGCATCTGTCATGCGATCAAATCGTTCATAATCCAAATAGCCACGGTCAAACACATACATGCATTCTTTGTCATCGACAAGTACTTCAAGTTGGCCGCGGTCATGTTCGTGGGCATTCGTAAGTACCGACTGGTCTGGATAAGAACATCCTTTTTCCATAAAGACAAGGCGTAGATGAAGCTTTAGACCAGATTTTGTTTTGCGAAATTTTGCCCACTTATGGTTGTTCAAATTCAATGGTAATGTACTTGAATCCATGATTTTGAGTGGAGTTGTCGTTTTTCTTCTTGTTTGAAAATCAGTTTTTGCGTGAATTTGTGTGACTAAATCAAGAAAAATGGTTTGAAAGAACTCAGTTGGCACTTGATTTAAACGTCTCCCTAGTTGAGAGAAACTAATGGTTTCAAGCTGGATTGCATTCTGTAATTCTTCTGAAAACACACAATCACTTAATGCACGCATGCTCTCTGTTTCATGGAGTTGGGCATACAATAGTAATTTCAAAAATGAAGCCATATACAGCTTCTTCGTATAGGTATTTAGTTGATGGGCTTTCACTTGTTCTTCAAGCAAATTGTTGGAAATAGGAGAAAGCCATTGTTCAAATGATGTTTTTCGTGTAAACTTATCCATGCGATTGTCCTTTATTTTGGATTGGGATAGGTTACTACCACCAAACCATTATAAAGGATTTTTTTGTGCCATTGATAAATTACAGAAAATTCATTTTACAATAGTGCAATTAATTATTTTAATGCGACACTAGTG
>NZ_PYWN01000228.1 GCF_003049505.1 Metasolibacillus meyeri | reverse complement strand
GAAAATTGATAGAATTAATGTGGATTTATGAGTAATTGCGAGCGATTACTTTTCCATATTGAAGAGGAGGAGAAAGTTAATGAAAATTGGGGTACCAAAAGAAATAAAAAACAATGAAAATCGTGTTGCAATGACACCGGCAGGAGTAGTTACACTAGTTCAAGCAGGACATGAAGTGATGATTGAAACAGGTGCAGGATTAGGTTCTTCTTTCACAGATGCTGATTACATTGAAGCTGGTGCTGCAATCGTACCAACAGCTGCTGATGCATGGAAAGCTGAAATGGTAATGAAAGTTAAAGAGCCAGTCGCAAGCGAGTATGACTATTTTTATGAAGGTTTAATTTTATTCACATATTTACACTTGGCACCAGAGCGAGCATTAACGGCTGCATTGCTTGAAAAGAAAGTGGTAGGTATAGCTTATGAAACAGTACAATTACCGAACCGTTCTTTACCACTATTAACACCAATGAGTGAAGTAGCTGGTAAAATGGCAACACAAATTGGTGCACAATACTTAGAAAAAACAAATGGTGGTAAAGGTATTTTACTAGGCGGTGTTTCAGGTGTGCAACGCGGTAAAGTAACTGTAATCGGTGGTGGTATTGCTGGTACAAATGCAGCGAAAATTGCTGTAGGTATGGGGGCAGATGTAACAGTAATCGATTTAAGCCCAGAGCGTCTACGCCAAGTGGAAGATATTTTTGGCCGTGATGTGCAAACTTTAATTTCAAATCCATTTAACATTGCGGAATCAGTAAAGGATTCTGATTTAGTTATTGGTGCAGTATTAATTCCAGGCGCAAAAGCACCGAAGCTTGTTTCAGAGGAAATGATTCAATCAATGCAACCAGGTTCAGTTGTAGTTGATATTGCAATCGACCAAGGTGGTATTTTTGCAACGAGTGACCGCGTAACAACACATGATGAGCCAACTTACGAAAAACATGGCATCGTTCACTATGCAGTAGCAAATATGCCAGGTGCTGTACCACGTACATCGACAGTTGCATTAACAAACAATACAGTGCCATATGCATTACAAATTGCGAATAAAGGCTATGTACGTGCATGTAATGAAAATCCTGCTCTAAAATTAGGCATCAATACAATCGACGGTAAAGTTGTGTATGAAGCTGTAGCATTAGATCAAGATTTAGCATACACGCCTGTTGATGAAGTATTAAATTCATTAGCTTAATGATTCGTATTGAAAATGTCCTGTTATATCGTAACAGGAAAACAATTTTGCAGGATATTAATTGGAACGTACAGCGCGGAGAGCATTGGGCAATTTTAGGGTTAAATGGTAGTGGTAAAACAACATTGCTAAAGGTAATCAATGGTTATCTTTGGATTAATGAAGGTTCCGTTCAAGTATTAGGAGAAACTTATGGCCAAACAGATATGCGTGAAATTCGCAAATCGATTGGCTGGGTAAGTTCGGCAATGATTGAGGAATTTAATCGTTTAGATCCCGTTATTGAAATTGTGTTATCAGGGAAATTCGGTGCAATTCGTTTATTTGAATCGGTGACGGAGGAAGAAATTGAAGAAGGTGCACGCTTGCTCGAACAATTTGGAATCCGCCATTTGGCGAATACAGCATTTGAGTTTTTATCGCAAGGAGAGCGTCAACGCGTACAAATTGCACGTGCTTTAATGGCAAAACCAAAACTCTTGATTTTAGATGAGCCTTGTACAGGTTTAGATTTAATTGAACGTGAAAATTTGTTACATATCATTGCGCAAATCGCGAATACAGATGAGGTTACATTGCTTTATGTGACACATCATGTAGAGGAAATTCTCCCATGCTTTAGCCATACACTACTAATGCGTGGTGGACAAGTGTTCGCACAAGGCAAGCGCGAGAATCTTTTAACAGAACAATGCTTGAGTGAGTTTTTCCAACACCCAGTCGCTGTCCAATTTGAAAAACAGCGTGCATGGGTAGCTGTGAAATAAAAGAGAAGCCGAGAAAACTGTGATTTTACAGTATTTCTCGGCTTTTCTTTATTATGGTTCAAAAGTAGTGATTCGCTCGTTAAATAATGAAGTCCGCCCAACCAAACTAAAAAACAAGGGACAGCCCCAAATTTTGGGTCGTCCCTTGTTTTCATCTTATAAAATAACAAGCTCTTTCGTAAATTTCGTCAAGACTTCAACGCCAGCCTCTGTTACGACAACATCATCTTCAATACGTACACCTGTTACATCGGCTTTATAGACACCTGGCTCAATTGTGAATACCATGCCGGGTTGTAAAGCAAGCGTGTTTGCCCCTGTTACAGAAGGATATTCATGCACGGAAATGCCTAAACCGTGACCTAAGCGATGTGTGAAGTACTCACCGTAACCAGCCTCTGTAATGACATCACGTGAAATTTTATCTAAATCACATGCGCGTACCCCTGGTTTTACTGCTGCAACTGCGCGCTCATTTGCTTCGCGAACAGTGTTATAAATATCCTTTTGCGCCTCATTTACTTCTCCGAAAGCAACTGTACGTGTAATATCTGAGCAATAGCCTTCGTAAATAACACCTAAGTCAAATAAAATCATATCGCCGCGCTTGATTTTGCGGTCGCCTGGCGTGCCATGTGGAGAAGCTGATTTTTCACCAGCGAGTACCATTGTATCAAAGCTCATCGCATAGCCTTTCGCCTTGATTGCTGATTCAATTGCATTTAAAATTTCCATTTCTGTTTTACCTTCTGCAATTTCTTTACAGCCTACTTCTACTGCATAATCTGCTAATTTTGCAGCTTCACGCATTTTAGCTAGCTCCGCCTCGTCTTTAATGACACGCATAGCATTAATTTGATCGTCAAGGCGTTCAAATGATGCAGTTGGGTAGAAGCTTGTTAAGGCTTCCAAACGCTCTACTGTTAAGTGCGATTTTTCGATTGCCAATTTCGCAATGGTTGAGCCGCTTTCTGCAATTTTTTTCGCTAAAATATCCCACGCATTGTCCGTATCTAAATGGCCGATGACATCATATGTCCAGCCTGCTGCCTTGGCATCTGGGACTTCCATTTGTGGACAAATTAAAAAGGGTGCTGCTTCTTTAAAAACAACTACACCAAGTAAACGCTCATGCGGGTTGCTTTTGAAATTTGAAAAATAAAAAACGTTATCAGGTGTTGTAATAAAGGCTGCATCAATATTGTGCTGTTGTAAATAATTTTGTAATTGTTGAACTTTACTCATCAATAGACCCTCCGTATTGTTAAATATCTGTCTCTTATACACATCT
>NZ_PYWN01000227.1 GCF_003049505.1 Metasolibacillus meyeri | reverse complement strand
CTGATTGGTAGTTTCACCAATCGGGTTTTTACAGGCTGTTGATCCCCCACTTAAATATTTTGGCTTTACCTCATATTTTGAAGTAGGAGTCTTACAGCCTGTTAATACGGGATGAGTTCGTGTGCAACTAAATGCAGGGACACTATTCATTAATAACGAGCACTTTGATTATGCCCGGAGCTATCTAATGGCAAATGCGTTTAATAGCTCACTCCGAGGGGATGTCGGAATTAGTTGTATCGCCGGCTTCCACCACTACCGGCTCTCTGGTAGATACAAATCTCTAATTCCTTTAACCTCATCAACGATTTAATGTATTTATATTTTCATGACGCCGCCCTGTGAAGCATTTGTTACTAATGCGGAGTAACGTGCTAACCAGCCGCGCTTAATTTTCGGTTCAAATGGTTGTAAGTTTTGTCGACGCTCTGCTAACACTTCGTCTGACACTTGTAAATTAATTGTTCGATTCGGCAAATCAATGACGATGACATCACCATTTTCGACCAAAGCGATTGGCCCACCTTCCGCAGCCTCTGGCGAGATATGTCCAATCGAAATGCCACGCGATGCACCCGAGAAACGTCCGTCTGTAATTAACGCAACTTTTGTTCCTAAGCCTCGACCTTGAATTGCTGAAGTTGGTGCCAGCATTTCTGGCATTCCTGGTCCACCTTTTGGCCCTTCGTAGCGAATGACGACGACATGCCCTTCTCGAACTGTGCCGTTATCAATTGCCGTTTGTGCTTCTTCCTGTGAATTAAAGACGATTGCTTCTCCAGTAAATTCTTTAATGGATGGGTCTACAGCACCTACTTTAATAACCGATCCTTCTGGTGCGATATTACCGAATAAGACAGATAAGCCACCAACAGGTGAATAGGGATTATCCTTTGTGCGAATGACTTGATCATTCGTAATATGGTCGTTTTGCACAAGTTCTCCCATCGTTACACCTGCAATTGTTGGGCGATTTGGATGAATCGCACCTGGGATTTTCGTCAGCTCATTAATAATTGCTTGTACCCCACCAGCACGGTTAATATCATCCATTGACAGGTCGCTTGCAGGCATAATTTTTGCTAAATACGGTACGCGCTCTGCGACTTTATTAATATCTTCGATGTTATAATCAATTTCTGCTTCATTAGCAATCGCTAATGTGTGTAATACTGTATTTGTGGAGCCACCCATGGCCATATCGAGTGCGAAGGCATCATCAATGGCTTCCTTCGTAATAATATCACGTGGCTTGACATCTTCTTTTATCATTCGCACTAAATGGTGCGCTGCTTCTTTAATTAAACGGTGACGCTCTTCACTCGTTGCAACGATTGTTCCATTCCCTGGCAATGCGACACCGAGCATTTCCATTAAACAGTTCATGGAATTCGCTGTAAACATGCCTGAGCATGAGCCGCATGTTGGACATGCGTTGTTTTCAATATCGAGTAGCTCCTCTGCTGACATTTTGCCAGATTTATGTGCGCCGACTCCTTCGAAAACGGAAGTTAACGAAAGTTGCTTGCCGCTTGCTGAAGTGCCTGCCTCCATTGGCCCACCTGATACGAAAACAGATGGTACATTTGTGCGAACAGCCGCCATTAGCATGCCTGGCGTAATTTTATCGCAATTTGGAATGTAGAACACGCCATCAAACCAGTGTGCATTAATGACTGTTTCCGCTGCATCCGCAATAATTTCTCGACTCGGTAGTGAATAGCGCATCCCGATATGTCCCATTGCAATGCCGTCGTCAACACCAATTGTATTAAATTCAAATGGAATGCCGCCTGCCTCGATAATTGCTTCCTTGACGACATCCGCAAATGCTCGCAAATGCACATGTCCTGGAATAATATCAATATAGGAATTACAAACACCGATGAAAGGCTTATCTAAATCTTTCGCCTTCACTTTTCCCGTAGCATAAAGCAAACTACGATGAGGAGCACGGTCGACTCCTAGCTTAATCATATCACTTCTCATTTTCTAAACGCCCCTCACGTTTTTCCATTTCAATTTGGTTGTTTATTTATTGATTGTCGCTATCATAGTACGAAAAACAGGCGGCGTCAACAGGGTTTCTTTAAATTTTTTAACAATTTCAAAAAATCAAACAATTAGAAAGCGTTTTCATCGTGATAACAATGCGATTTATTGTATTCAAATAATTTTTTCGAAATTATGACAAAATAAAGGCAATTGTGTTTCTTTCATGATTGCATTGAGTTTTCGTTATTTATTGAAAAATACGGCGGAAATACGTTGTCATAAAAATATTATTTGGATCATGCTCTTCTCTTATTGCGGCAAAGCGATCAAACTTCGGGTAATAATGACGGATATTGTCCGCATGATAATCATTCACTTTTCCCCAATGCGGTCGCCCATTATATTTTCTCATGAGCATTTGCACCCATTCAAAATACGGTGTTTCATTCATGCCTTTATACATATGGAAGGCTAAAAAGGCACTTTCCCCTCCTTGTGTAGGGCTCAGCATTCCTACCTCCCCTTTTGTCGTACGGCACTCGATTGGGAAGTGGACATCAAATTTACCACGCTGTAATTCGACATGTATTTCTTCCATACAAGCTTCAAATTGCGGTAGTGCTATTGCGTATTCTGTTTCATTAAATTTGACGCTGCGTGGTGATGGGAACATGCGATAGCTTAAATCTGTGCGCACACCTTCTGAAACGAGCTTTGCACTCAGTTTACTAACAGAGTTGCTTGCCCGTGGCTGCCATTTACAAAGCTCTGATATGACATAAAACAAGCCATTCTCAACGATTTGTAAATTCGCTTCGTTTAGACGACGCGCCCATTTATTTTGTTCAACAGGCGCTACGACATCCATTTTTTTCACTTGAATTAACTCGCTGCCAGGAAAATAAAACCATTCGACATGGCGATGTGCACGAATTGTTTGCTGGAAGTTTTTCAGTTCCTCCATTAAATTTACTTTTTCCGATACGTAATGTAGGCTGTAAAGCGGCATCACTTGTATCGTTACCGTCACTAAAATACCAAGTAAACCAACAGATACGTGCAGCGCCTCCGATAAATCATCCACGCCGCGCTCATGCTCTATATACTCGCCTAAACCATTAATAAAGCCCCATTTTGTCACCATTGAAGAAAATGAGCCGAGCGTCACACCTGTACCATGTGTGCCTGTCGCAATAACACCTGCCAAGGTTTGTGCTTGAATATCTCCCATATTAATCAATGCTAAATTGTGCGCAGCTAATAAAGGGCCGATTTCATGCAAATAGGTACCTGCATAAAAGGTAGCCGTTAAATTTTTTTGATCGACAGACAGCAAGCCGCGTAAATTATGTAATGTCAAGGCTGTCTCTTCAGGCATCGCAACAGGACTAAAAGAATGTGCTGCCCCTGTTACACGCAATGTTTGATTTTTCTTCATGTTTTGAACGACTTGCTGTATGTCATCGATGGATGATGGTGCATAATAAGTCGCTGGATAAGACACGATATTATTTGACCAATTCGTCCATTTTTTACCTTGTTGCCAATTTTTCATAGAAAACATTGTTGTTCACCTCGGTAAGTTAATATTGGGCCTTCATATGATTTTCCCCGCGTACAATGTAGAACAGCAAAACGCTCACATAGCTCTCCCGCTTTGGCATGCCTTAAATAAACGGTATCGCCCACCTTCAATGAAGCGCTTGCATCAAGGAAAGGCGTTTGCACTTCGCCAGCACCTTCTAATGGTAGTAATTGATATTGCTTATTTAAAAATACCGGTGCACGATCCTCCCCAATAGCGCCTGATGCAATATAGCCACCGCCTTGACATACAAAGGTATGCGAATCAAATTGACGGGTCACACGCAATGCAAAGCCAACAGCAGGTTGCAGTTGCAAGCTATCGTAATCATCGAAAAGTGCTGGCGCAAAAAAGGCTGAGCCGACTGTGATTTCAGTAATTTCCTTTTGCGCACAAGTGTAGGCAATACTCCCTGAGCCACCACCATTGACAAAAGCGAGCGCTGCAATGGATTTCACATGTGCAACGGCCAAGCGTCGAAAGGCTGTTATTTTTTCTAGTGATTGCTTTTTCAGTCGGCGTATTAAGACACCTTTTACGCGCATTTTGGCAGAGGCAACATGCGACAAATCAGGCACACCCGCTAATTGCGCCTCATAGCCCATAACCGCATGAATACGAACGTTCGGATAATCGCCAAGCATATCTGTTAAATTTTTTAATTTCTGAATGGAATCAAGTGGCGAACGCTTCGTCCCAAAGTAAATCCATTTATAATCTGTTGAAATATTAATATCGATGCAAATATTCGCGGTTGTCTGCAAAGACGCTGCACAATTTTGCAATAGCTCCATTTGCTCAATTGCATCGACCATAAAGGTAATATCTTTTCCTTCTTTGCTATAGGTAAGCAATTTCTTAATTGAATTTTCCTCAAACGTCGGATAACCGAGCAACAAATGATCCAACCCTTGCTCGATTAAATAAATGCTCTCCGCTGCCGTAAACGTCATAAAGCCTGCACAATTATTTAATTTTCTTTGAATGTATTTCAATACATTGACAGAGCGAACCGACTTTGTTGCAATTCTGACAGGCTTCGTTGCAAGAGCATTAACAAAGTCGATATTTTGATCAAGCGCCTCATAATCTAACCAAGCAAATGGACGCTCAATATGCTGAAAGGCTTCTATAAATTTCTCCAATTTCTCTCATCCCCCTTTTAGGCTTACATTCTATTTTAATAAGGAAAAATCCTACTCAAATGAAAAAAGTTGATGAAGGGCTACATGTTTCATCAACTTTTTCATTCATTTTTTATGCGAATAATACGAAATCAATAGCAACGTTTAACAGTACTACAGTGTGAACTAATGCGAACAATAAGCCTTGACGATCTAATTTTTTCATTAATTGTAAGTCCATATTCATCACTCCGTTGCTTTTCTTTTATTATATATGAAGGTTATTAAGTTGTCAAAATATTTTGAATATTAATAGATGATTGCTATATTTTACAGTTGTCATGACACATGGCATAATAACGGTAATAGCATTTGAAGGAGGTTTTCAACTTGACAAAGGCATTACTTATTATTGATTATACGTACGACTTCGTTGCATCGGATGGCAAGCTAACATGCGGTGAGCCAGGACAGCAAATTGAAGGAAAAGTGGTCGAGCTCATCCATCGCTTTTTACAAGATGGCGATGCGGTCATTTTTGCTAATGATATTCATTATGAGGGCGATACATTCCATCCCGAAACAAAATTATTCCCGCCGCATAATATTGCAGGTACGACAGGTCGTGAGCTTTATGGTGAAGTCAAAACAATATATGAAGCGAACAAGGAGAACTGCATTGCCTTTAATAAAACGCGCTACAGTGCTTTTGCTGGCACAAATTTAGCCATTCTGCTTCGTGAGCGCCATATTCAAGAAGTTCATCTGACAGGTGTTTGCACAGATATTTGTGTGCTGCATACGGCCGTTGATGCATACAACCTCGGCTTCGATATCGTCGTACATAAAGAGGCTGTCGCAAGCTTTAACCCAGATGGGCATGTATGGGCATTGCAGCACTTCAAAAATTCACTTGGGGCAACGGTGAAATAGAGTGAAGCCTTGAATTGGTGGGGATTTTTGGCGTATAGGGTGGTTGTTGTTGCTGGCGCTTTGCTTTCGCAACAGAGAAAACATTTGCTGGTGCTTCGCTTTTACAACAGAAAATATTTGCTGGCGCTTTGCTTTCGCAACAGGGAAAATATT